>JANNQQ010000089.1:0-4752 GCA_031400835.1 Actinomycetes bacterium
CGCGTCACGGCGTAGGCGGTCTCGAGCTCGGATGACACTGCGAAATCGGTATCAAGTCGACCCGCGCGCCAGAGCTCGACGTACTCCGGATTCGAAGTCCGGATCACCGTCGTCGCGCGCGGATTGTCCGCACGAGCGAAGGAGCAGGCGACCAGATTGACCTCGTCACGAGAGGTACAGGCGATGAACAGGTCGGCTTTAGCGAGCCCGGCGTCGACGAGTGCCTGGCGGCTGGCACCGTTGGCCTCGAACGCCCTCACGTCATACCTGTAGGCAAGCGCCTTCAGGCGGTCGCCGTCTGTGTCGATGACGGCGATATCGTGGTCGGCGTGTAGCGCCTCGACGACGGACGATCCCACCTGCCCCGCTCCCACTACGAGAATCCTCACGGTGGAGGAGCCTACCCCCGAAAGCGGCCGGGTACACTACGAACGTGATCTGGCGTGTCGTTGCGGTGGTCGGTTTCGTGGCGATGTCGATCGTCGGCGCGGCGGCGACGGCCGCAACATCAGCCTCACCGCGGCTCGTCGTGGTGGTTCGCGGACTCGAGCGGCCCGTGCTCGCGACCCAGGCGCCCGGTGAGCCAGGCCGTCTCTACGTTGTTGAGCAGGGCGGGCTGGTGAAAGTTTTCGAGGGCGGCCGTCTCCGGTCGCGACCGTTTCTTGACCTGCGCGGGCGCGTGTCGACCGGGAACGAGCAAGGATTGCTGGGACTCGCGTTCGGCCCCGGCTATACCGGTCGGAAACGCGTCTACGTCAACTACACCGACGTTGCCGGTGACACAATCATCGCGGAGTACCAGGTCAAGAGTGGTGCAGCGCTGCCGGGAAGCGCGCGAAGGCTCCTGCGTATCCAACAGCCGTACGCGAATCACAATGGTGGCAATATTACCCTTGGGCCTGACGGGAAGCTCTGGGTCGGGATGGGTGATGGAGGGTCGGGTGGAGACCCAGAGAACCGGGCCCAGAACATGGGAACGCTCTTGGGCAAGCTCTTTCGACTCGATCCGACACGTCCTTCACCGCGGCCCGCCGTTGTTGCTCTGGGACTTCGCAACCCGTGGCGCTACACGTTCGATAGAACCAACGGAGATCTCTGGATAGGCGACGTTGGGCAGGGCAACATCGAGGAAATTGATGTGCTGCGAGCCGGAACCAAGGGTCTCGTCAACTTTGGCTGGGATGTCCTCGAGGGGAGCACATCGTTCGAGGACAAACCACTCGGAACGGGGAAGCTCATTGGCCCGGTCGCCCAGTACAGCCACGACGACGGCTGCTCGGTCACCGGCGGCTACGTGTATCGCGGTCGCGCCGTGCCATCACTGCGTGGGCGCTACGTCTACGGGGACTACTGCTCGGGCACCGTTTGGTCGCTACCCGCGGGCGGGGGGAAGCCGCGGGTTGAGCCGTTCACGGTGGCAGGGCTCAGCTCGTCCGGCGAGTCTCTGACGGGCGAGCTGTATGCGGTATCGCATGAGGGGACGATCTACAGGGTCGTGCGCTGAGCTACAGCGCGACGAGGGCCTCGCGCGTCTGCACGATCGTGGCACCGGCTCCCGCGGCCGCAACGGCGCGCTCCCGGGCTCCCGTGCCCGTCTCGAGCCCGCCTACTCGTCGGGTCGCTCCAAAGTGAGCAAGCGCGAGACGCGCCAGTTCGACGGGCGCGTCCGTGAAGACGACGATGGTCGATCCGGTTGCCAGTCGGCGAAGCGCTGCGCTCACCTCGGCGGCAGGGCGGAGGTAGACCGGCGCCCGATCCTCGGCAAACCGCTCCAGAAGGACGCGCCAGTTGCCGCTATCGCTTGCGTCAAGGACAGCCGCTGCTGCGGCTCGGTCGTCGGGGAGACCGTCACACACGCTGCCGAGCACCGTCTGGGCGCTGGCGAGCCAGTCGCTCCAAAGCGCTCTGGTGTCTCCAAGGGCCTCAAGCTCGAGCGCGATGCGTGGTGTGCCCGTCACGCGGTCGCTCGGCGCGCTATCCGCGTCCGCGTTGCCAGCAGGCCAAGAACGAGCCCGACTGAATCGATGGCGACGTCACGAGGCCTGCCCTCTCGCCCCGGCACGAATGATTGATGGAGCTCGTCCGATGCCGCGTAGAGCAGCCCAAGGAGCATTGCGACGCCGGGTCGGCGGCAGGCGCGGACAAGGAGCACCGCCAGAACCGCGTACTCGGCGACGTGTGCGAGCTTACGGAGAGCAAGGTCCCACGTGCCGAGACCCGTGCCCAGGCTCGGCACGGCGGACAACGCAAAGATGACGGCGCACCAGATGAAGACGGGCAACCACGCGCGGACGAAGGAGTGGGGCGGTCGTTCACTCATCCCAGTCATGGTAGGGTCTGCCCCGCAAACGGAGCACGGTGAGGGAATCCGGTGCGAATCCGGGACGGTCCCGCCGCTGTAAGGGGAGATGCTCTTCCGCCACGACGCCACTGGCCGACGGGAAACCGGAGGTTGGGAAGGCGGCGGGGGAGGGAGCCCCGAGTCAGAAGACCTGCCGGTCTCCGATATACCCCACCACCCCTCGCGGATAGGGAGAAGGAGAAGGAGCCTGTGTCCAGGCGTATCGCCCTCGTGGCGTTCATCCTCGTCGTCGCGCTGGTTTCAACAGCCGGCGCACTTTCAGCTCGGACAGACACGTCGTACCCCGTCACGATCACGACCGCAGCCGGAGCAACCACGATTCCGACGAAACCAAGGCGGATCATCTCGTTGTCGACAACCGCAACCGAGTCGCTGTTTGCGATCGGCGCAGGGCCTCAGGTGATAGCGGTCGACGACCAGTCGGACTACCCGAAGGTCGCGCCCAAGACCTCGCTTTCGGGCTTCACCCCGAACGTCGAGGCGATTGCGGCGTACAACCCAGACCTCGTCGTTATCGCCTATGACCCCAAGGGCCTGTCTGCGGCCCTGCAGCGACTCGGGATCGCAGTCGTGCACCACAACGCAGCGACCTCACTCAAGGGCGCGTATCAACAGATCCGCCAGCTGGGGAAGGTGACCGATCACACCGATGCGGCGAACAGAATCATCTCGCGGATGCAGAAGCAGATCGGTGCGATTCTCAAGAAGGCACGACCAAGCGCCGCCGGGCTCAGCGTCTATCACGAGTTGTCACCTGACTACTACTCGGCAACCTCCAAGACCTTCATTGGAAGCCTGTACAGCCAGTTTGGGCTTGAGAACATCGCTGACGCGGCGGACGCCGCCGGCTTCGGGTACCCGCAGCTTTCGAGCGAGTACATCGTCAAGTCGAGCCCTGATCTCATCGTGCTCGCCGACTCGGTGTGCTGCGGACAAACCGCTGGCAAGGTCGCCGGCCGGCCGGGTTGGGACACGATCGCTGCGGTCAAGACCGGCTCGGTCGTGCGGATCGACGACTCGATCGCCTCACGCTGGGGCCCTCGCCTCGTGAACTTCTACCGTGCGATGGAAACCGCTCTCGCGCGTCTGAAGCTCCTGAGCTGACCTTGAGTTCCAAGGCCGTGCCTGCCTCGCTCGTGCGCCCACGTGGTGTCGCACCGGGCTGGGCGGGCGCGGCCGTCTGCTTCGTCCTGGCGTCGCTTGCCGTTGGCGTCGTCGCCGGGCCTGTTGACCTCGGGCTCGGGCCGATTCTGCAGTCGATCGGCGACAAACTCGGGATTCCGGGTGTCACCTCGCCGCTCAGCGAGGTCGAGGAGTCGATCCTGTGGGAGATCCGGGTGCCGCGCGTCGTCCTCGGGGCGCTGGTGGGTTCAACGCTCGCCCTTTCGGGCGCGACCTACCAAGGCGTGTTTCGCAATGCGCTTGCTGACCCGTATCTCCTGGGCGTCGCCGCAGGCGCAGGTCTTGGCGCGACTCTCGCGATCGCCTACTTTCCCCGATCGCTCGAGGGGCAGGAACTGCTTCCTCCGCTGGCGTTCGCAGGGGGAATCGCCGCCGTCGCGCTCACCTACGCCGTGAGTCGGTCGGCAGGTCGCGAGCGGGACGCCGCAACACTCGTCCTCGGAGGCGTGACCGTCGCGAGCTTCTTCACCGCAGCGCAAGCGTTCGTCCAGCAACAAAATACGGACACGCTTCAGGAGGTGTACTCATGGATCCTCGGCGGGCTCCCGAGTAGCGGCTGGACCGATGTCATCGTCGTCGCTCCGTACGTGATCATCTCGTCGGTCGTGATCCTCCTCCACCGCCGAGTGCTCGACGTGCTGAGCGTTGGGGACGCCGAGGCCTCAAGCCTGGGGATCGACGTTCGCCGCGTCAGGATCGTGCTGGTCGTCGCCGCGACGGCGGGAACGGCTGCGGCTGTCGCGGTCAGCGGCCTGATCGGCTTCGTCGGGATCATCGTTCCGCACGCCGTCCGGCTCACCGCCGGGACGAGCTTTCGCGGGCTGCTGCCGCTATCTGCCCTAGTCGGGGCCGGATTTCTCGTCCTCGCCGATGTCGTCGCACGGACGGCCCTGTCGCCGGCCGAGCTACCGATTGGGATCGTCACAGCATTCGTGGGAGCGCCATTCTTCGCGCTGGTTCTGCGCTCGACTCGCGGCGGCAACGCGTGAGTGCGATCGCGCTTGACGGGGTAACCGTGAGACTCGGCGGCCGTCCCGTTGTCGACGACATCGACCTGCGGATCGCCGAAGGCCAGTGGGTTGCGTTGATCGGCCCGAACTGCGCCGGCAAGACCACCCTGCTGCGAGCGGTGGCCGGACTCGTGCGCTACGAGGGGACGGTGTCGCTTCACGACCGCGACACTGCGACCCTGCGACGTCGCGAGCTGG
>JANNQQ010000090.1:0-11129 GCA_031400835.1 Actinomycetes bacterium
CAGGTCGTCATCACGGCAATCAGGCCAACGCCGATCGCGAATGCGAGCGCGACCTCCTCCGGCGCACCAACGAGCAAGCTGCGAGCCGCCTCGAGCACGTACGTGATCGGGTTGAACCGGGCGACCGTCTCGATCCATCCCTGGAGGAGCCCTAGCGGTACGTACACGGGTGCGAAGAACAGGATGAGGAAGGTCGGCATCTGCATGAGCGGAGCCGCCTGAAGCGTGCGCATGCGCATCGCGATCCCACACGACCACATCAACGCCGCGACATTGAGCGTTGCCGCGAGGGTGTAGAGACCGACGAGGTCAGACAGCGATCCACCCACGTCCATTCCCGCGACCAGCGACACGATGGTGAGCACCACCGCCACCATCCCCCACCGGGTGAGCGCCGCAATCGCGTAGCCAAGGACAATTCCCAGGCGGTTCGGTGCAGCGAGCAAGAGTCTCTTCACGAACCCGCTTTCGAAATCCCGTGCGATGCTAAACCCCGTAAACACACCCCCGAAGGCGGCCGACTGGAGCAGGACGAATGCGAACTGAAACCCGAGGTAGTCGCCCTCGTAGTCGAACCCGGGAATCTCCTGTACCTGCGAGAGACCGCCCGCAAACGCAACCAGGAAGAACAGCGGAAACATGAAGGTCGGGAGGAGGATGGACTTGTTGCTGACGGCGTTCTTCACCGTCCGCCACGCAACACCGCGAGCTACCGGGAGCACACGCGTTGAGGAGCTCATGTGCGCGTCATCCGCTGACCGAGCGACCACGAGGCAAGCGCGATCGAGACAGCGCACAGCGCTGCGGCAAGACCGAAACCGACGACCAGCGCACGGGTGTCCCAGCCGACAATGATCAAGCTGCGCACGCACTCGATGAGGTAGGAGACCGGGTTGAGGGTCGCAGCGGTGCGAAACCAGTCGATCGCGATCAGCTCGCGGGGGGTATTCATCGACGAGATGAAGAGGAACACGAAGAACACCGGGAAGAACGCCTGCACCGCCTCGCCCGAGCCCGTTCGCAACGCCAGGAACGAACCAAGCGCCCCGAATCCGAGAGAGACGATCGCCGCGAACACGAGCAGCACCGCGATCCCACCCACACCGCTGGCGATCTCAACACCCGATACGAGACCGACCGTGACGAAGAACGCTGCCTGGATGATTCCGAGCACCACGATTCCCGCAAGCTGGCCGGCGAGCAGGGCGACGCCCCGCATCGGGGTGAGCGCGAGCCTGGTGAGGAATCCCGTCTGCACGTCGCGCGCAAGATCGCTTCCGGCATTGAGCGTGGCGAACAGCGCGCCCTGGATGAAGGGGACGGCGAGCGCGAAGGCAAGGAACGAGTCGGTCGGGAACCCAGGAAGGTTTGTCGACGCCTTGAGGCCAGCCGCATTGACCGCCATGAGGGCGACGGGAAAGACGAGAGGCGGAATCACGCTTGCGGGCTGGCGGAGCGTACGGGTGATCGAGCGTTGGGCGACTGCACCGACCTGAACCGCAAGCACGCTCACGCCTGCGCTCCATCCTCGGACCGGTCGCCTTCAAGCGTCCGGCCGGTCTTCGCGAGGAATACATCGTCGAGCGTTGGCGCCTTGAGGACGATGTCGTCCACCTCGACTCCGGCCGCGTCGAGCGCACGCACGACATCGGCAAGACCATGGCCCGTAGAAAGTCGCACGGCGACGTCGGTCGCCGAATCGGCGAGCGGTTCTCCAAACCCGGCGAGAGCTAGCTCGACGCGGTCGTGCTCTTCCGGTCGCGAATGGATGTGAACGCTCGGTCGACCGATCTCGGCCTTCAACGCAGCCGGTGTCCCCTCCGCAACGATCTTGCCGTTGTCGATGATCCCGACCCTGTCTGCGAGTGCGTCGGCCTCCTCGAGGTATTGCGTGGTGAGAAACACCGTCACGCCGTCCTCGCGTGCGAGCCGCGACACCTCCTCCCAGAGCGCGGTGCGGCTTTGGGGGTCGAGTCCCGTTGTCGGCTCGTCGAGGAAGAGGATCCGCGGTCGATGGACGAGCGCGAGCGCAAGATCAAGCCGTCGCTTCATTCCACCGGAATAGCCACCGACACGCCGATCGGCCGCCTGCGTGAGACCCACGCGTTCAAGAAGCTCTGTCGAGCGCACGGCGCGTTCGTGCTTCGGAAGTCCCTGAAGCATCGTCTGAAGTCGCATGTGGTCTCGGCCCGAGAGCAACGGGTCGAGCGCAGCCTCCTGGAGTGCAGCTCCAATCGACGCGCGCACCTTCGAGCCTTCCGTGACGATCGAGTGGCCACCCACGTGCGCATCGCCCGCGGTGGGAGGGAGCAGCGTCGTCAGCATCAGCACGGTCGTCGATTTGCCTGCGCCATTCGGCCCGAGGAATCCGAAGATCTCACCGGGTGCGACATCAAGGTCGATCCCATCGACTGCGCGCGGGCCTTTCTTGAACTCGCGCACAAGACCACGTGCCACGATCGAGTTGTCGTTCGCCATCCCGCAAGACTACGGACGGGCGGGGGTCGCGCCGCGCGCTCTCCTCAGCGCTACCCCTCCGGCACAAGCCACACGGCGGCGAGCGGTGGCAGCGTCACCCTGGCCGAAAACTCACGGCCGTGGAGAGGCTCTGCATGCGCCTCGATCACACCGAGATTGCCGACATTCGTTCCGCCGTAGATCCCGGCGTCGGTGTTCAGGGTCTCGCGCCAACTCCCACCGAGCGGCAGAGGTACCTGCCAATCCTCCCGGACGACAGGGGAGAAGTTGACAAGACACGCGAGCACACGCCCGCCGTTGGCGGAGAGCCGCACGTACGCCAACACGTTGTCGGCAGACGCATCCGCTACGAGCCACTGGAACCCGTCTGCGCGGAAATCGACCTCCCAGAGCGCTGGCTCAGCGCGGTAGGCGCGGTTGAGATCGCTTACGAGTCGCTTCATCCCAGCGTGGGCCGGTTGGTCGAGCAGAGACCAGTCGAGCGAACGGCCCTCCGACCACTCGTCGCCCTGCGCGAGCTCGCCGCCCATGAACAGGAGCTTCTTCCCCGGATGCGCCCACATGTGCCCATAGAGCGCACGCAGGGTTGCGAACCGCTGCCACTCATCACCTGGCAGCTTCCCAAGGAGCGACCGCTTGCCATGAACAACCTCGTCGTGGGAGAGCGGAAGGACGAAGTTCTCGTCCCAGGCATACATGAGCGAGAAGGTCGCCTCATTGTGGTGGAAGCGACGGTGAACGGGCTCCTTCTGGACGTAGTCGAGCGTGTCATTCATCCAACCCATGTTCCACTTGAACGTGAACCCGAGCCCACCCGCTGACGTCGGCCGTGAGACACCCGACCAGGCCGTTGACTCCTCCGCGATCACCATCACCCCGGGGTGTCTGCCGTGCAGTACCTCGTTGAGCTCCTTGACGAAGGCAACCGCGTCGAGATCCTCGCGCCCGCCTTGCCTGTTCGGAGCCCATTCACCCGGCTTGCGGGAGTAGTCGAGGTACAGCATCGAGGCGACGGCGTCGACTCGTAGTCCATCGGCGTGGAACTCCTCGATCCAGTACAGCGCGTTCGCGATCAGAAAGTTGCGGACCTCATTGCGTCCGTAGTTGAAGACGAGCGTCCCCCAGTCGGGGTGCTCCCCCCGCTTCGGATCGGCGTGCTCGTACAGGGCCGAGCCATCGAACCGCTGGAGCGCCCACTCATCCTTGGGAAAGTGAGCCGGTACCCAGTCGAGGATCACGCCGATCCCCCGCCGGTGCAGCTCATCGATGAAGGCGCGGAGATCGTCGGGGTCGCCGAGCGTCGGGGTCGGGGCGAAGTAGCCCGTCACCTGATACCCCCATGATGGGCCATACGGGTGATGCATCACTGGGAGCAATTCGACGTGCGTGAAGCCCGTCTGCTCGATGTAGTCACCCAGCTCGTGCGCGAGCTCTCGCCAGCCAAGCCCTTGCCTCCAAGACCCGACGTGCAGCTCGTAGATCGAGAGCGGTGTCGTAATGGGATCGGTGCTTTCGCGTCGCGCGAGCCACCCGTCATCGCTCCAGGCATGCCGCGAGGTAAAGATGGTTGACGCAGTGTCCGGCGGCGGCTCGGCCCGGAACGCAACTGGGTCGGCGCGCAGGCTCGGCGGGCCGGAGCCCGCACCGATAGCGAACTTGTACCGCTGTCCCTCCGTCGCCGCCGGCGCGACACCACCCCAGACCCCGGACGACCCCTGAGCTGCCAGCGGATCGGCGCCGACGCTCCAGAAGTTCCAGTCGCCTACAACCGACACCTCGCGCGCATTGGGCGCCCAGACAGCGAAACGGACACCCTCTGCGACCGGATGTGCTCCAAGCTTCTCCCACAGCCTCTCGTGGCGGCCCTCCCCCAACAGGTACAGGTCGACATCGCCAAGGGCCGTGTCTGCGACAGCCTCGTCGCCGGAAGGCTTGTCTCCGGAAGGCATGTACTAGCCGGGCACAATCGACAGGACGTGCGCGCGGCCGGCCTCGAGGCTGACGTAGTTGCGTCCGTGCGACCAGGGCCAGCTAAGCCCTGTGAGCTCGTCGCGGACGGTGAAGGACGCCGGCAATCCGAGATCGGCGGGGATGACGCATACACCGGTGCGCCGGGCAGTGGGGTCGATGTTCACGACAACGAGAATGATGTCGGCACCGGAGGTTCGGGCATAGCCGATGAGCCCATCGTCCGCCGTGTCGAGCCACCGGAGCCCGTCGGCGCGTCGGAGCGCCGGGTGAACGCGGCGAACGTCGTTGAGCCGCTTGATGAGCGGGACGAGCGGCCCTTCGAGCGAGCGCTGCCTCACCTCATACTTTTCCGAGTTGAGGTACTCCTCGCTTCCCTCCCGCACCGGGACGTTCTCACACGCCTCGTAGCCCGAATAGATGCCGTAGCTTGGTGACAGCGTTGCCGCCAGCACCAGTCGCGACTCGAACGCTGGCCTGCCGCCCCCAACCAGCATCGCGTGGAGGATGTCGGGCGTGTTGGGCCACAGGTTCGGTCGCAGGTAGTCCGACCACGACCGCAGGTCCTCCATGAGCTCGACGAGCTCGGCCTTCGAGTTCTTCCAGGTGAAGTAGGTGTAGCTCTGCGAGAAGCCCGCCTTGGCGAGGGTTGTCATCATCGCCGAGCGCGTGAACGCCTCTGAGAGGAAGACGGTGTCGGGGTACGCGGTGCGCACTTCAGCGATGAGCCACTCCCAGAACGGGACCGGCTTCGTGTGAGGGTTGTCAACGCGGAAGATCGTGATCCCTGCCGCGCACCAATGCAGCACGACGTCGCGGAGCGCATTCCAGAGACCCTCGCGGTCGTCGGTCTCCCAGTTCAGGTTGTGGATGTCCTGATAGCGCTTGGGCGGGTTCTCGGCGAACTTGAGTGAACCGTCTGGCCGACGCTGAAACCAGTCGGGATGCTCGGCAAGCCACGGATGGTCGGGTGACATCTGGATTGCGAAATCGAGCGCAATCTCCATGTCGTTGGCCCGTGCTACCGCAACGAGTTCCTCGAGATCGGCCTGCGTCCCAAGCTCGGGATGGACTGCGTCGTGACCGCCCGCCGCGCCGCCGATCGCCCAGGGGCTGCCTGGCTCACCCGCGATGGCTGTCGTCGCGTTGTTTCGCCCCTTGCGATTCGTGATGCCGATCGGATGGATCGGAGGGAGATAGAGCACGTCGAAGCCGAGCTCGGCGAGATCGGGGACTATGGCGGCAACTCCACGAAGGCCACCCCAGGACCTCGGGAAGAGCTCGTACCAGGCTCCTTCGCGCGCCCGGATCCGCTCGACATCGACCGTCAGCTCCGGGCCTCGCGTCGCCTCGTGTCGCTCGGCGTCGGCAAGACTCGCCGCGACCGTTTGCCACATCGCAACAGTTCCACGACCAAACAGCTTCTCTCCCTCGACAAGCTCGCCGCTCAGGTCTTCCTGTCCGGCGTCGACCTTCCGGTCATGCTCAACGAGCCACCCTGCATGTCGGTCGACCCAGGCTTCGATCGCGAAGCTCCAACGACCGACCGAATCGACCGGAAACGAGCCTGTGAAACGGTCTTCACCGACGGGCTTGAGTGGCTCCTCGCGCCAAACACCATCGCTTGCTGCGAATCGAACGACCGCGCTGAGCACCTCGTGGCCGTCTCGCACGACCAGCGCGGAGACTGCGACCCGATCGCCGACACAGGCCTTTGCGGGCCAGCGCCCGCAATCGACACACGGACGAACGTCGGCAACGGAGATCCTGTCGGCAGGCATGGCGCCGTATACGGTAAACAGAACGTCATGTGGGCGGAGCGGTCACTTGGCGTCCAGCTCCACCCGACGTCACTTCCGGGCGGCCGACTCGGGGCCGATGCCTACGCTTTCGTTGACTGGCTCGCTGTGGCCGGAGCGGGATGGTGGCAGGTATTGCCACTTGGGCCGCCCGACGAATTTGGCTCGCCCTACGCCTCGGCCTCTGCCTTCGCCGGCTGGGCGGGACTCCTGGCCGACCCAGACGCACCGGTCTCGGTATCCGAAGCCGAACGCTTCCAGGCGAACAACACGTACTGGATCAACGACTGGGTCGCCTTCGCAGGCGACGGAGCGCTTGCCGACCAGGTGCGCTTTGATCGCGAATGGCGAGCGCTACGCCACTACGCGTCCGCACGCGGTGTCCGGTTGATCGGCGACCTCCCGATCTACGTCGCCCAGGATGGCTCGGACCACCGAGCCCATCCAGCGCTCTTCCTCCCGTCCGACCAGTTCGTCGCTGGCGCCCCTCCGGACGATCTCAACCACAACGGCCAGCTCTGGGGCAACCCGCTCTACGACTGGCCGGAGCTGGCAGCGAACGGCTATCGCTGGTGGATCGAGCGGATGCGCCGCGCGCTCGTGTTGTGTGATCGGTTCAGACTCGATCATTTCCGCGGCTTTGCCGGGTACTGGGCAGTGCCGACCGGTGCCACGTCCGCACAGGAGGGTCACTGGCAACCAGGTCCCGGCACCGCTCTCTTTCGCTCCGCGGAGGACGAGCTTGGTCGTCTCCCTGTGATCGCCGAGGACCTGGGGGTGATTACGCCAGACGTGATTGCACTCCGCGACGAGCTCGAGTTCCCGGGAACCGTTGTCATGCTGTGGTCACAGCTCGGGCCAGACGACAACCCGCATCGGGTCGAGAACCATCGCGTCGATCAGGCTGTGTACACCTCGACGCACGACACCGAGACGCTTGCCGGTGCCTTTCCGGACACCGAAGCGTGGTGGCTCGTCGAGGCTGCGCTTCATTCGCCGACCGCGCTCGCGGTGATTCCGATCCAGGACGTCCTACTGCTCGGCAACGATGCGCGTATGAACCGGCCAGGGGAGGTTGGCAACAACTGGGAATGGCGGCTCGCGCCGGGGCAGCTCGGTGACGAGCATGCCGTGCGGCTGCGCGCCGCGGCAGAGGCGGCAGGTCGTGCCTGATCGGCTGTACGCGCAGGCGGCCGGTGCGCAGCTCGCTTTCGACGCACCGCTTTCGGAAGCGCGCGCCGAGCGGTTCATCGAGGCGCTTGCTCTCGCCCCTGGGGGTCACGTTGTCGAGCTCGGTTGCGGGTGGGCGGAGCTCCTGCTCCGCGTCGTGAGCGCTCACCCCGGGACAACGGGGACGGGGGTCGACATCGACCGCGACGCTCTCAACCGCGGCACCCGGGAGATCGCCCGGCGTGGGCTTCACGAGCGGATCGAACTGGTCGAGGCTGACGTGACCGTGTTCGAGGATCGCGCGGACGTCGTGATCTGTGTCGGTGCCGCTGAGGGAATCGGTCGCACGGCGCGCGCGCTACGACGCATCGCGGAGATTCTGGAGCCAGGCGGGCTCGCGCTCTTCGGAGACAGGATCTGGAGCGCAACGCCGGGCGCCGAGGCTCGGTCGGAGCTTGGCGACCTCCCTGTCCTTGACGGGCTGCTTGCCGTTGCCCGGGCAGCGGGGTTCGAGATTGTCGACTACGACTTGTCCACCGCTGAGGAATGGGCCGTCTTCGAAGCAGGTTGGCGTGCCGGGCTCGACACGATCGACGACCCTGCAAGGCGCCAGGCCGCTTTGGCGAAGACGCACGCCTCGTCGCACCGCGGCGTCGTCGGGTTCGCGTGGCTCGTCCTGACGAAGCAGCCTGCGTAGCCGGACGAGGGAGTCAGGCGCCGGCACCACGGGCTCGGCGCCAGCGGCTAGAAGAGAATGCGTAGCGCGGTGTCCACCGGACAGCCGCGCTCGAGGAGCGCTACCGCGAACCGCAGATCGACCTCTCGGTCGAGGGCAAGCACGAGTGCTGCCTCGTCGTCATAGCCGGCTTGACGCAGCTGCTCGACGCGCCACCGGGTCACGTCGGTTCGACCGGACGTCGTGGGTGCGATGGGTGTCTGTGTCTTCATCGAATCGAATCAAAGATGACAGACGTAAGCGGATCTTCAAGACCGCGTTGCGAGACCGTGCAGGTCTGGTTGTGCGGTGGTTACGGCGTGATTCGAAGCTTCGCGGCAATGCGCCGCTCGCCTGCAACCTCGTAGATCACATCGACCGAGTCGTCCTTGCCGTACGACCCCGCGATCCCCAGGAACATCGATGTCCAGCGACCCCTGCCAACCTTCTCATGCTCGAGTCGAGCAGTGAAATGGAGCTCTCCGTCAGCGACGAGATACTCGACGCCTTCGCTCTGCGCCACACCGTTGAGGTACACCTCGAACGGTCGTCGAACGTCGGCTGGCAGCCGGACACGTGTTGGCGGTGACGGACCTTCGCTCACGACCATAGAATGCCAACAAGCCAGGCTCCAAGCCCGCATCGAACGGTTCAGCGTCGAGGCTGTGTCCGGTGCGGTCATGGGCCGATGTCGTCGAGTGAGTACAAGGAGTCGTGCGCCCGTGGCCGCCAGCACCGGATCGAGGTCCACCGTACAACCCGCAGCGCCATGGCTACGGGGCCGCGTTGTTCGTTGGCTCTTTGCGACCGACCACAAGCGTGTCGGGATCATGTGGCTCGTTGTGGCAGGGATCGCCGCGGTCATTGGGGCTGTCCTTGCGGCACTGACCGCGATCCAGACTGCGACCGCTGACAGCTCATTCCTCGGTGAGGGGACCTACGCCTCAGTGCTGACCATGGAAGAGACGCTGCTGCACTACTTTGTGCTCGTTCCGCTGGTCATCGGACTCGCCGTGTATCTCGTCCCGCTCATGATCGGCGCCCGCGGAATTGCGCTGCCAAACCTGGTTACCTTCGCGTTTTGGCTTGCCGCGTTCGGCGGGGTCACCGTCGTGCTCTCGCCCTTCGGCGCAGGCGACGCGCCGCGCTCGTGGTGGACGACGTTTCCACAACTTGCGCTCGACCCTGCCCGAGGAGCCGAGGAGCCGCGGCTGCTTGGCTTGCTGCTGCTGGGCATTGCCGTCCTGCTGACTGCGGTCGCGTTGCTGCGCACGCTCCGTGATCTCCGTGCTCCTGGAATGACGCTCGATCGACTCCCGCTCTTTGCGCAGGGCGTCGGCATCTACGCGGCGGCCTGTCTTGTGCTCGCGCCGGTATTCCTTCTGAGCACCTCCCTGTTGCTCCTCGAGCGAGCGAACCCAGGGTCATTCGATTGGTACCTCACCGACGATGGCCTTCGGGGCGGCTATGGCTGGGTCTTCGGACAGGGCATCGCAACCGTTGCTCTGGTTCCCGCACTCGCCGCCGCGGCGGAGATCGTGGCGTCGTTTACGCGAAAGTCGCTCGGCTCACGCAGGCTGGTAACGCTCGCGCTCGTCGCGTCGGCCGTGCTGCTCGGCATCCTGCCTAGCGCCGACGAGATCGCCGGCGAGCAATGGGCAGCGTTCCTCGCGCTCGTCGCAGCAGTACCACTTGTCCTCGTGGCTCTCGTGCTCCTCATCGCCGGTGCGCGCGTCCGTGGCCTTGCTGGAACACCGGTGCCGTTTGCCCTCGGCGCCTTGACGCTCGTCACCGTCGCGGGCGTCGCGACCGCGTGGCTCGCGTTGGGTCACGATGACCTCGCAGGAACAACTGCGACGACGGCACGCCTCGGCGCGCTCTTCTGCGGCGCCTTGCTTGCGATCCTCGGGGGTCTCGTCTTCTGGTGGCCAAAGCTTTTCGGGCGGCTCCTCAACCGGCGCCTCACCGATCTCTCGAGTGTCGTCGTGCTCGGGTCATCACTCGTCCTCGTCGCGGGTCGGATGATTGCGGGCGAGCAGGGCCAGGTGAGTCACACCGGGCGCACGATCGACGGTGCAGGCACGGCGAACCTCGCCGCAGCGTTGGGGGCGTTAGGTCTCGTCGCAGGGTTTGGGCTGTTCGCGCTCGCCATCGTGAAGAGCTCCAATGGCCGAAGAGCAGGCAACGACCCGTGGCAGGCCGACACGCTCGAGTGGTACACGACCTCACCACCTCCTCCCGGAAACTTCGGCGCTCTGCCGACGATCACCAGCGAGCGTCCTCTCGCGGACCTTCGCCAGGAGTTGGAGACGCGTGGGCGATAGATCGTTGTCACCTGGACCGCTCCTCCAGCTGACAGCGGCCGGGGGCGCGGTGGCGACCGGTGCGGTCGTGCTCAGCGCGACGCTTGAGTTCGGCGCAACACACTGGGGAGCCGCACTCGTTGCGCTCCCGCTCCTCGTTGCCGTGCTCATCGCCGCGGTCCTTTCGTATCGGCGACTCATCCTCCCGGCTGCGTTCGCGGTCGCCGCAATGCTTGCCGCGATCGGCTCGGGCGGACTCGTCGCCGCGAGCAACAGTGCGAACTGGTCGCTGGCACTTCACATCGGCGTCGCTGGAGTGGCGCTCGCAGCCTCTCTTGTGACCCTGTCGCTGTCGTTCACCGGCGGGGAAAAGGTCGCACTTGGATCGGCGCGGGACTACCTCGCTCTGACGAAGCCCCGCGTCATGTCTCTGCTTCTACTCACCGGGGCCGCGGGGATGTTCGTCGGAGCCGGGGGCTGGCCGGGGGCGGTCGAGCTCACGCTCATGCTCGTGGGGTTGATCCTCGCGTGTGGTGGAGCGGGCGCGCTCAACCACGTCCTCGACGCCGACATCGACCGCCTCATGGGAGAGCGCACGGCCTCTCGGCCTGTCGCCTCAGGGCGCATCGCGGCACCGCGCGCGCTCGAGTTTGGTCTCGTGCTCTCGGCGCTCTCATTTGCGTTGCTGGCCTCCAC
>JANNQQ010000091.1:0-4203 GCA_031400835.1 Actinomycetes bacterium
GTCGCAAGCGCACGATCCTCCGTCGGATTGGTCATGAACCCCATCTCGACAAGGATCACCGGAACGTTGGCCCAGTTGAAGCCTGTGAAGTCCGAGTGCTCGCTGATGCCGCGGTTAGGGAAGCCAAGCGCAGCTACCAGCTCGGCAAGGACAAGCTTCGCGGCACGATTGCTCGACCCGTAGACGTCATCGGTCCAACCTCGGTGCAGCGCCGGCACAAGGATGTGCGTCCCACGCACGCTCGCGTCGGCATGCCCGTCCGCGTGCACACGTAGAAACAGCCGCGCCCGAGCCTTGTTTGCGATCGCGGCGCGCGCAACGTTCCCAATCGACGTCCCCGCCGTTCGCGTGCGCGTCATGACGACGCGCACCCCTGCGCGTTCGAGCAACCGCCGCAGGCGCAGCGAAACATCGAGGACGAGCTCGGCCTCGCGGATCCCTGTCACCACCCCGTGCGTTCCGCCGCCGTCCTTGATCTTGAGCGTCGGTGAGCCCGGACCGATCGGCTCGGTTGCCGCGTTCGCGCGAAGGTCGTGACCAGGATCGATCACGACAACCGGGCGGGTGGCCGACATCGCACCACCAACGGAAACCGCGAGAACCCCGGCAGCGAGCAGGCAAGAGAGCCGGCCGAAATGCATGCGCCAGCTACTTCCCAGGCCCGTAGTAGCGTCGAACGAAGGCAAGGAGAAGAAATGCACCCGGAACGAAGCACACTGCAGCGGCGACCATCAAGACCTTCGCGGCAGTCGAGGTGAGGTCAACGGCGAGCGCTGCGAGCATGCACGCGCTGCCAAGCGCACACAGGATCGGGCCACCGTGATCGAAGATTCGCTCGAGCATCCTCGCCATGGTCGCAGAGGATCGGCCGCTGACGCGTTATCGTCGGTGCATGACGGTCGGTCGAGACGAGTTCCTGAGGATCATGAGCGCGTTCCCAACCGGCGTCGCGATCGTGACGACCCTGGAGCCGGATGGTACGCCGCGTGGTCTCACGACCAATGCGGTCACCAGCGTCTCGGCCGACCCGCCGATCTTGCTGATCTGCGTCGACCGCAACTCGCGGACGCTCCCAGCGCTCCTGCACTCAAAGCGGTTCACCGTCAACTTCATGCGCGACGATTGCGAGGAGATCTGCCGAACCTTCGCCTCGAAGGCCGACGATAAGTTCGAACGCGTTGCCTGGAGCCCCGGCCTCGGCGGTGTGCCGCTCCTCCACGAGGGCGCGATCGCGCATGCCGAATGCACCACACTCGAGGAGCTCGAGATCGGTGATCACGTCGTCGTCACCGGTCTCATCGAAGCGGGGAAGGCGCCCGACCCAGCGGAGGTGCCAATCCTCTACCACCGCAAGGCGTTTCTCACGGCACCGACGCCCGAAGACTAGGGGCTAGGCGACGATGCGGTACACCTGGAACACCTCGGCGTACTCGCGATTGACGTTCGTCCCGTGCACCCGCGCGAGATTGCGAATGAAGTCCTCATTGGCGTAGCGTCGGTGCTGCTGCGATTCGTAACACTGCACCGCCGCAACCTTGCGCGCGATATGACGCTCCTCAAGCGCGATGTACGCGCCGTAGGAGAACTCGAAGTTGTTCCAGGGGATCTCGTAGCCGAGGATCGTGGTGCGCTTGAACGCGCGGAGGCCTTCCTGCGCAATCGTCTGGTGATCCTGGTGGACATCGTGATGCGAAGGCTGGAAAACGACGTCGGGCCGGTAGTCCTCCCACAGAGCGACAAGCAGCTCGAGGATGTCTTGCCGACGCTCGGGGAAGGTGCGGACGTCGAAGTCGTGCACCGTGAGCGCGGTCTCAGGGATCCCAAGCGCACCTGTCGCAGCCCGCACTTCGCGCGCCAGCGTGTCCGGTGGGAACCCCTCTGGCAGCGAGCGCGTCGCAATCGAGAAGGCGACATATCGCACCTCACACCCGGCCTCGATGAGCCGAGCGGTCGTGCCACCGCAACCGAACTCGCCGTCGTCGGTGTGCGGCGCAAGCACGAGCGCGCGTTTGAAACCCTCAATCATGTGGCCACCTCCGGCTCTCCATCGGCGAGCGCCGGGCGCCGCGGCACGTTCGCGGCAAGCCCCGTTAGACCGAGGAGCGCCCAGGTCAGGGGATCCTCGAAGAACGCGTTGTAGAAGAGGCTGTGCACAGCGATCGCCAGTAGCGTAAGCCCAATTGCAAATGCGACGCGTGACGTGAAGCCGCGTCCGAGCTTGGAGAGGTTTGCGGCGAGGGCCGCGTACAGCAGCCAGCCGAACAGCAAGAGCCCCGTGAAGCCTGTTTCAGCGGCGACGGTAACGGGGGTTGTGTGGGAGGCCGCTTGCTTGGGATCTGGTCCTTCGAGCCCCGTTCGTTCCGCATATGCGGTCTTGAACCCGCCAATCCCGACGCCAAAGAGAGGATGAACC
Organism: Actinomycetes bacterium; assembly: GCA_031400835.1. Classification (GTDB taxonomy): domain Bacteria; phylum Actinomycetota; class Thermoleophilia; order Gaiellales; family Gaiellaceae; genus Gaiella. Next base: position 2,414 of record JANNQQ010000091.1, read on the forward strand.
GCAGCAATCCGTATCCCTTGCCCCACCAGGCTCGCGCGACCGCTCGTCACCTTGTCGATCCCTGCCTTCCCATGATCGATCACGCGGTTTCGCACCTGCGGGGCGGCGGCAGTTCCGACCGCGACAACGAGCGCGAGCACAAGCGCCGCCACGAGCGCCCGCCGACCCCAAACGACCATCGCGCCGGCCGTGACCCCAACCGCGAGCGCCACAAAGCTCGTCTGTGAGAACGACAGGAACAGGCCCACCCACATCAGTGCGATGACCCCCACCAACCCCCACAGCTTGCGCCCCGTAACGCCGCGCAGCAGCACCCCGGCAAGCGCAGTCAGGATCCCGATCACGAGGTAGCGGCCATAGATCGACGGATCCCAGAAGACGGAGTTGACGCGAAAGAACGGCGCGTACGCATTCCCGACCACGACTTTCGGGTTCCAGAAGACCTCGCGCGTCCACCACTGATACACACCGATCGCCGCGTAGAGCAGCGCGGTGGCTACAAGCGCGCTCCACATCCAGGTGAGCCACTTCCCGCGCCACGGCAGCCGCGCGACGCTTACCGCGAGCAGTCCGAACGGCAGCATGAATGCACCCATCGCTATTGCGCCCTCACGGAGATCGTCTGTCCAGAGAAGCGTGAGACCTGTCCACGCCACAAAGGCAGCGAGCGGAACGGCAACCGGCCCAAGCTCGCGCTCGCGTCTGTCGCCACCGCGAGCGAGCTGCCACGCAAGCGCAAGTGCCGCGGCTGCGGCGACCGCATACAGGGGCACGAGCAGGTTGGCGTCTTCCGAGCCGAGTGAGATCGGGATCCGCACCGGGACGCACGCGAGAATGGCGAAGGCGAGCGTCCAGGGCCAGCGGTGGAGAACCACCGCGCCGGCGGCGGCGAACGCAAGCCCTCCGACCGCACCCACGAGCAGCACGGGAAGTGAGAAGTCCGGCGCGAGATAGGCCGCCAACCCGAGCGAGCCAGCTGCGAGCGCACCAAGACCCGCGAGCCGTAAGGTGCTGCTGCGGCCAAGGACGAGCAGAGCGAACCCGAGGGAGCCGACGATACCTCCGGCTTGTGCCAGCAGGCTCATTGCGGAACGTCCGGCGGCCGAACCACGACGACAGCGCTATCCGAGTGGCCGTTCGCGGTGACGACAAGGCGGTAGCGGCCAGGCTCGAGCGGTGCCCGGAGTCGCAGCGTCCCGGGACGGATGGCGCCCTTCTTTCCGGTGAAGCGCCATGCGAACTTCCGCGCGTCACTCACAACGAGCACCGCGAACCGCCTTCCGGCGACTGCCTCGATCCGGTTGCGACCGAGCGCAATCGAGCGCGCGACGATGCGAGTAGAGGCAGTGCGCCTGGCGACGTTGCCCGCCAGATCAGTCGCTCCAAGCGCAACCGCATACGCTCCCGGGGACACACGCTCGCCGTCCAGAAACCCGAGCCATTGCACGACGTCGCGCTGCTTCGCGCCTCGCTTGAGCACCTGCCGCTTCCCGTCGACATAGAGCGCAACCTGAGCTCGCTCCGAGAGGCGATACCGACCTACAACCTTCTCGTTCCGCCCGTCACCGTCCGGCGAGAAAATCTTGGGACGCACCGCGGACGCGACGAATTTCGGTGGCGTGACGTCGAGACGGATCGGGTTCGGCAGCACGATCGTGCGCCGTTGCCGGTCGAGGTGGACGCGCGCTCGATAGTCACCCTCAATCGCGATCGCGCCAGAGTCATCGCGTCCGTTCCAGTAGATCTCGACGGGCCCACGCGCCTCAGGTTGACTGCGCACGAGCGTGCGC
>JANNQQ010000092.1:0-4546 GCA_031400835.1 Actinomycetes bacterium
CCTCGAAACGGGCCGTATCTCCATGCCGTTACGGTGTCCTTACTTTCGAGCTCCGGCCACGGCCTGTTGCTCAGGCGCGCAGTTCATTGAACCCGGCTGCAGCGAAGTCGCCGTCGAACGCCAGCGCGTCCGTGATCCGAAGCTTCCGCATCAGGACGAAGCTCGTCGCGTCCACGAACGAGTAGAGCCGCTCGTCGTGGACGCGGAGCCAAGCCCAGGCTTCGTCGATCACCGAGGCCTCCACGGGTTCTACTCGGATCTGCGAGGCGGCGCGGACACGGTCGACCCACATCTGTGCGCGGTGATGACCGGAGCGCTTCCGGAGGAGCGTCCAAACCTCTCCGAGTACGAGCTCGGTCGTGCACGCGGGTTCATGCTCGAACACCCCGAGTAGGCGATTCGCTGCAGCGTGAGTCGAGTCACTCGAAAGCGCGAGACCCGCGAGGAACGACGTGTCGATGAAGACCACCGTTCTAGCCGTAGATCACGTCATCGTGATTGATGGCGTCGTCTCCCGCGCCTGCATCGAACACAGGAAGCGATCGGAGTCCGTTGTCGAACGGAACCGCGAGACCGCGATCGACGCATTCACGTACAACCGCGCTCTTCGACGATCCGCGGGCCTCGGCCTCGCGCTTGAGCCGGTCGTCGAGCTCGGCGTCGATCACGATGTTGATTCTGCGCATTCGCGTCATCGTTACACATCCTCTGGATCGAGTGTGTAACAGAAGTGTGCCAACTTCTCCACAGCGCGTCAACGGCGCCGCGTCACACCTCCCCGGCGAACGCGTCCGCGAGATACCCCTCTCGCGCTGGTACGTCCCTTGCCGAGCGGAGGTACTCGCTCCACGCAAGCCGCTCGTGACAGACCGCGCCCAGCTCCCACACGCAGAACACCGGGCGGTGCGTGCCCGCGGTTTGCCACTGGCTGAACTCCAGGTCGTCCGAGCCGGTCTTCACCCATACCGTCTCCCAGAGCTCGTTCTCGTTGCGCCACGTCGAGACGATGAGGAAGTAGAAGCTCTCACCGCAGCGGTGCAAGATCACGAAACCGATGTCGCCCGCTACCTCGAGCCGACCTGCCACCAGGCCGGCGTGCAGGCACACACGCGCGAGGTCGTGGATCTCGGCTGGTACCGGCGCATCCGCCGGTGCGATGTCGTACCACTTGAGCACCGCGCCCTCCCCGGCGAACGGCTCCTCGGGTGTTACGCGCTTCGCGATGTGAGCGTAGTCGGGCCGCACCAAGCCGATCGTGTCGAGGCTACTCACAGCGTGCCCTCCATCCGAGTGAACTCCATGACCCAGTTCAGGTCCCAGGTCTCACCCCCATCCTCCGAGAACGACTGCTCCCACTTGGGCGTCGGGGTCGTGACACCCGACCAGCAGTACCGGACGAGATACGGCTTGCCCTCAAACGTGTCGGTGCCCTCGAAGACGCCGCCGTCGCCCGTGAATGAGCCAAAGACCGGCGGGCCGAGCACCCCGCAGTAGCGGCTATCGACCCAGTAGATCGACCAGAGCCTGGTCTCGGGGTTGAAGAACCGAAACGACATCGCGACGAAACCGGCGCCATAGTCGGCGCGGAACTCGTCCTCGTTCCCTAGCCCGTCGAGGAGTGGACGCGCAACGCTGGTCGCCTCCCACTCCTCCCACTCGGTGCGACCCGTGGGCTGCTTGCGCAGCACGCGGTTATGCACGCGCCAGCTTCCCATCAAGAAATCGAAGTCGCGGGCGCCCGACTCGCTGTGCAGTGTCTCGCTCATTTTGAACTCCTCGAATTGCCGGAATGTCCGGTGAAGGCTACGACGTAAATAGGGCGATCTAGGCCCTCTATTGCTGCTTGACTTCACGTCGTGCCGACGCCGACCTCGCGACTTCTTGCTCTGCTCGAGCTTCTCCAGGCGGAGCCACTGATCACGGGCCGTGAACTCGGCGAGCGCCTCGAGATCGGGCCTCGCACCGTGCGCCGTTACATCGCGGCGCTCGAGGAGCTCGGCATTCCGGTCGAGGGACAGCGCGGCGTCGGCGGTGGGTACCGCATTCGGCCCGGCTATCGACTGCCGCCTCTGATGCTGAGTAACGACGAGGCCGTCGCTGTCTCGCTTGGGCTGCTCACGGCCCGACGCCTCGGGCTGGACAACGAGGCGTCCGCGGCCGAGGGAGCGCTGCAAAAGATCCACCGCGTCCTCCCAACGACGCTGCGCCGCCAGGTCGAAGCGCTCGAAGCGACGCTCGGGTTTACGGCGCCTGCCCTGTCAGGTGCGCCCGTGCAGAGTGACACCGTGCTGCAGCTCGCCGACGCGATCCGACGCCACCGCGTGGTCCGCGTGACGTACCGCTCGTATGCGGGAGAGCGATCCCAAAGACACGCGAGCCCGTACGGACTCGTCGTCCACAGCGGCCGGTGGTACCTCGCCGCATACGACCACGATCGCGACGACCTCCGAACGTTCCGGGCAGACAGGGTGAGCCACATAGAGCTTGTGGAGGGAAGATTCTATGAGCCACCAGCCGACTTCGATCCGGTCGCCTACGTCAGCACCTCACTCGCACGGGTGCCCTGGGCGAACGATGTCGAGGTGCTGCTCGACCTCCCAATCGACGTCGCTACCTCGCGGCTCCCCCCTGCACTTGCCGAGCTCATCGACGCGCCCCCGGGCACGCTCCTTCGGATGCGGGTCAGCTCGCTCGATTGGATGGCCACTGTGCTCGCCGGGCTCGATTGCGACTTCACGGTCAAGCGACCCGATGGGCTACGCGCGAGCGTGAGGGCGTTAGCCTCGCGGCTCCGCGAGCGCGTCGCCTAGGCCGCGAAGTACTCCGCGAGGAGCGGTGCGATCTCGTCGGGCTCCGGGTAGTGGCCGAGCATCGACTTCGTGAACGCGAGCTCGCCGTCGATGTGCACGTCGAAGATTCCGCCCTTGCCCGGAACGACCTCGATCGCGACGATCAAGTCCTCCCAGTCGGCCAGTAGTCGCGCCACCAGACCGGCAGCGTGGGGCCGAGCGCTTCAGGGAACGCAGTACTCGATGCGGACGTGGTGGCGGTCTGCCATCGACCGCCGATTCTTGCAGAAACGGGCCTGCGAACAGCGGTCGAGGCGGGTCGTCAGGCCGACAGTGCCTGGCACTACGAAGCCGCCAGTGCCTGGCACTAGGACACGTCCAAGATGGACACCGGGAGAGCCCGGACGCGAGGATTCGCCCACAAAACATCGCAAATTGCGAACATCCGCGGGTGCGCCGACGTTCTGCGGTGCCAGGCACTTGGACACGTCCCTAACGGACGTCTGACTGCGCGCGTGACCGGATCCGCATCTTGGTAGTCTGCTAATGTACTATGTAGTACGTTAGCAGACTAAGGAGGTCAGCAATGGAATCTCGAACGGTGACCGCAGTTATCGATGCACCGAGTGAGCGCGTCTTCGACTACCTCTCCCAGGTCGAGAACCTGCCGTGTTGGGCGACCGAGTTCGCCCGCGAGGTGAAGGTCGAGAACGGGAAGACAAAGGTCGTGAATGGTCTTGGCGAGTTCTGGTTCTCGATCGACGCGGATCGAGGCACGGGCGTCATCGACATGTACGCAGGCCCGACCGAGGACGCGCTCGGCCTCTTCCCCACGCGGGTCGTCGCCCTGCCTGGTGGACGGAGCGCGTATAGCTTCACCATGTTCCAGGCTCCGGGGATGCCCGACGAGCTCTTCGAGTCGCAGTACCAGTCGCTCCTGCGAGAGTTCGACAACATCCGCAGTATGTTCGTGTGAGGAAGGAAACATCCGGGGTCGGCCGAGACGATCTCGGCTTCCTGCTCGCAAAGGCGACCCAGCGGTGGAACGAGCTGCTGGCGGAGCAGTTCGCCGCGGCAGGCTACAGCGACGTCCGTCCGTCGTACGGCTCTGTCCTGCTTCCGCTCTTCGAGGAGGACGGGCTGAGGATGGGCGAGCTTGCACGGCGCGCACGACTGAGCAAGCAGACGATGACGGCGATGATCCGGCGCCTCGAGCGGGACGGGTTGATCGAGCGGCGCGATGACCCAGCGGACGGTCGGGCGTCGCTGATCTACCTCACCGCACGCAGCCGGTCGTTCGAGCCGGTTGCTGTTGTCATCCTCTCCGACCTCGATCGGCTCGCACGAGCACAGCTTGGCGGCGCGGGCGTCGATCGGCTGAAGGCGGAACTCCAAGCGCTTCTCAGTCTCGGCTCGGGCGACTAGGGCGCCTTGGCTAACCGGGTCGCGTGGATTGACCCCACTTATCGCTTACAAATCCTTGATCGCAGCCTCTTGGGCAGGTGCGATGCTGACTATGCACGTTAAGCCGCGAGGCTTTGAGACGCCGAGCTGAGCCGGCATGCATGACGCTCATTCTTGCGAGGGCGGTTGCTCCTGCACAGGTAGGCAGTCGAGCCCTACACATTCCAAGCACACATCAGGAGGTACCAACGTATGAAACTTCCCACGCCAATAACAGAGCGCCGCACGGTGCTCGCTCTCGTAACCATGTCGCTCCTCGGGGTTGCAACGTTTGCCGGGACGGTCTCTGCGCG
>JANNQQ010000093.1:0-2126 GCA_031400835.1 Actinomycetes bacterium
CCCGGTACCCGCGTTCAGTGGGCGCGAGGCGCGGCAGGAGATTCTGTTTACCAATCCGACGAGCTTCATCATGTACCGGCTCACGTTTCCGACGATTGCCGATGCCACGAAGGCTATCGCGATGCAAATCGCCGAAATTGAACTGCTGGGCCGATAGGCGGGAAGTCGAACGCCAAGGCTCACGGCACCCGATCCGTGCTGCAGAGTCATCAGCCAGATCCGCTACTTCACCCTCTTCGCCGGTGGCGCGGCTCCACCCTGAAAGAGCGAGAGCACAGAGGCGCGTCCGTCGTCACCTATCGCGAACTCCATCTGCGCGTCGACTACCTTGAAGAAGAACTTGGTTTCCGACTCCGCGAACGCCTCGGCGATACCCTGTCCCGTTGCCTGCATGAAGAGGTGCGTCCCTTCGCGTGTGATCGTCATCAGGAAGCCCGGCTCGAGCTCGTAGACTCCGAGCAGCCTGTCGAGTTTATCCTCGGTGAGCGTGATCTCTCTCCTTGTCGCGGGAGCATCCGCAACGCGCTTTCCCGCTTGCGTGGGTTGTCCACGTGAGATGAACACGGCTGATTCGATCATGCCCGACGACGCCTTCCTGAACTTGAGCCGAGAGAATGCCTTGTCGTAGACGAACTCGTCCTTCGCGACGGGAACGAGCGCGAACGGCGGTCCACCCTCTTTCTGAGCGATGAGCTGCCCGTCCTCGAACCTCACCGTACGCTTCTCGCCGTCGAAATCGTAGATGCCGGTGAACTGGTTCTTTGCGGCGTCCGACATGGCTACCGGCGTCGCGCTCCAGCCCTGCCCGAGCGCTTCGAGTGCGAGTCGTGTCGTGGTGTATTTGAGGGCGTAAAGCATATCGTTCCCCGAACTGAGTGCGTTGTGCAGGACCCCGACGAAGAGCTTCTTCTCCGGGACGAGCGCGGCGCTGCTCCTGAAGCCAGTGATTCCGCCGCCATGCACGACGAAGTGCACTCCCTCTTCATCGCTCACATACCAGCCGTATCCGTACCCAGTCGGCTTGCCGTCCTTCGTCCTGGACTCGGTCCACGCGCGATCGACGAGCGCCTTGTCGATCACTTTGCCCGCGAGGAGAAGTTCGTTCCACCTCGCGAGGTCGTCGACGTTCGTCTCGATCGAACCCGCGGCGTACGGATACGTCATGTTCATGTAACCGGCGTTCCGAAGCACATTGTCGGGGCCGATCGCGTAGCCCTTCACCCGCCCTACCACGATCCGGCTCTCGTCTTCGACGAAAGTGTTCTTCAAGCCGAGAGGTGTGAAGAGCTTCGTCTGCATGTATTCTGCGTACTTCATTCCGCTTGCCTTCTCGATGATGATGCCAAGGAAGAGGTAACCGCTGTTGCTGTACATCCAACTCTCGCCGGGCGCGAAGGCGGGCTTCTCGTTCCGAATGCCGTCGACCAGTTGCATCGGCGTTTTGTCATCACGAGTGCCGACCAGAGCGCTCGGTACGTCGTTGTAGCTCCTGATCCCCGACGTGTGCGTGAGCAACTGCTCGACCGTGATCGCATCGGCCCCCGAAAAGTCGGTAACGTACTTCGACAGCGGATCGTCGAACTTCACCTTTCCCTCCTCCACGAGCTGGAGGATCGCGACGGCGGTGAACTGCTTGCCCATCGATCCGATGCGGAATACCATCTCAGGCTTCGCCGGTACGCCGAGCTCGAGGTCGGCCATGCCGTAACCCTTCCGCAGCAACGTCTTGCCGTCCTGCACGACGATGACGGAGCCGCCTGGCCCGTCCTTCGCGAAAGCCTCGGCGGCAATCGCGTCGAGCTTTTCGGGAAGCGTCACTGCTCTGGCCATCATCGCCGACGACAGCGTAATGAAAGCCAGGAGAGTCGTGGCTGCAGCGCGGACTCGCAGAGCGTGCCCTTTCATGGTGGATCTCCCGAGTGGTGGAGGTGCATGGCGGCGACGCACTACTAAAGCATTAGTAGAGCAGGGCAAAACAACGAGCGCCGTCATCGCGCCTCGGCGCTCCGGCTCAGGCGCGTGACATCGGCAAGCCAGGTGCGAACATCGGCATCGATCGGTCGAACCCGGCGATTCTCCTGGTAGACCTCGGTCAGCCGGCCCTCAGCGTCGATGCTCGCGCGATA
>JANNQQ010000094.1:0-14650 GCA_031400835.1 Actinomycetes bacterium
AGCTCGAGTGCATCGAGGCGATCGCTCCCACAAAGCTCGACTCGCGCATCAGCGGAGACTTCGAGGGTCGTGGGGTCTGGACGATCACACCACTCCCCGACGGTGCGTGCCGCGTCGTTCTCCACTGGGACATCGACGTCCGCAAGCCGCTCGTCCGTCACCTGACGCCGATCCTGAGGCCGCTCTTCCGCTGGAACCACAGCTGGGCGATGCGCCACGGCGAGCAGCGCATGCGCGCGTTGCTCGAGCAGCGCAACGCGTAGACGCCAGCAAGGCGCTTGCCGGCTACGTGGCCAGTATCGCCAGACAATCCCTCAGACCGACTCGCCAATGCGGCAACAGAGGAGCGCCCTTTTCACTCCGGAGGACTGAATCGGCCGGTCGTGCTGCGGGCGCGTCGAACTCGGCGGTGGTGATCCGCCGGACACGACAGGTGAGCCCTGCCTCCTCGAAGATCGCCTCGGCGAAGTCCGCCCAGGTGCAGTCGCCGTCCGCTGCGAGGTGCCACACCCCGTACGCCGAGTTGCGGTCGACAAGCTCGCGGGTTGCAACCGCAAGGTGCCCGACGTAGGTGGGACAACCCCGCTGATCCGCGACGACAGAGACCTCGTCGCGCTCGGCACCAAGACGAAGCATCGTGCGAACGAAGTTATGCCCTGTCGGACCGAAGAGCCAGGAGGTGCGGACGATCCACGCGCGCTCGCCAGCCGCGACCTCCGCATGGAGCTTCGTCGTCCCGTAGACCGACCTTGGAGACGGCGTGTCGGATTCGACGTACGGCGCGCCCCTCGTCCCGTCGAAGACGTAGTCGGTCGAATAGGCGACAATCGGCGCGCCAAGGGCGGCAGCGTTCGCCGTGCCGCCGATGTTCACCGCCGCTGCGCCCTGGGGATCACTCTCGGCACCATCGACGTTCGTCCACGCTGCGGTATGCAGAACGAGCTCCGGCATCCACGGAAGAGCAGGTGCCGACGATGAAACGTCCCACCCGGCGTGGTCAAGGGCCAGCACCTCATCCGCGGAGAACGCCCCAACCAGGGCGCCACCGAGCTGCCCTCCGGCGCCCGTTACGAGGACGCGGCGGCGGTGTCGCGCGGCGAGAGAGTGGGTGTCTGCGTCTTCCACAGGTGCGCAACGCGCGGATCGTTCCAGGGGATGCCGTACTCGTCGGGCTTGGCCGGGTCGTACTCGGCGGTCACGTGATAACAGAACAGGAGATCGGTGAGCGCCTCAAAACCGTGGGCATGGTGTCCCGGAATCCAGATCGCAGTGGGGTTCTCATCGCCGATGTCCTCGGTGAAGGTCTCGCCCGTCTTTCGGTCGAGCACGACGACACGGGCGCTTCCCGTGAGGCAGACGAAGAGGTCGTCTTGGTGCTCGTGAAAGTGCAGTCCTCGGACAACTCCAGCGCGGGAGAAAGAGACGTTTGTCTGCGCTGTCGGACGCGGAAGGAGCGACTCGCGGCGCAGCTCGCAGAACCAGCCCCGCTCATCCTCGAATCGTCGGAGCGGAATCCGCCGAAGACCTTCAAGGCTCACGGGTTGTTCGCGCCCGTCTGCTCGACGAGCCGGCCGATCTCGGCCAGATGCTGCCAATGCTTGCCTGCATCCTCCCACCAGCCTTCGACCTGGGCGACATCGAGCCTGCCCTTGTCGGCGTAGTGACGATTGACGTCGGTGATCTCAAGCTCGCCACGGCCCGAAGGTTCGAGCTCGGCGATCACGTCGAAGACATCGGGTGGGTAGCAATACAGACCCACAACCGCATGATTGCTCGGCGGTGCGTCGTAGCGAAGATCGACCACGCCAGCCTTCTCGACGATGTCGGTGACATGGCCGGCGGCGTCGTACACCACGACACCGAAGTTCTCGGGGTCGGGCACCTCCTTGACGAAGATCAGCGCGCGGTCGTCGCCCGCGTCCCAGGCCCGTAGTGCATCGGCGTGCGAGCGTTCAAAGACATTGTCGCCGAGCACGACTACGAGCTTTTCGCCGCGCGCGAAGTCGCGCGCCATCCCGACCACTTGCGCAATTCCGCCGGCCTCGGTCTGCACTTTGTAGGTCAGGTCGAGATCGAGGAGCGGCTCGGTGGTTCCGCGAACAGCAAGCCGCCCATCGCCAAGGAGGTCAATCATTTGCCCGGCGTGCCCTTTGCCGGTCACGAGCAGCACGTCGTGCGCGCCCGCGCGCTCGAGCAGCTGCAATGGATAGATCACCATCGGCCAACTCCCCACAGGCAGCAGATGCTTGTTGGTGACTCGGGTCAGCTCGCCGAGACGAGTCGCCTCGCCGCCGGCACACACAAGGCCCTTCACACGTGCTCCTGGACGGCGGCAGCGGACATCTCAACTCCGATCGTAACGACGGATCGAAGGCGCGCCAGTAGGCGGCTCGCCATGGCGTGCGATTCCAAGCGAAACAAGGGCTGCGCAACCGAGCTCGACTGCAGGGCCGATCCCGAGCGCGAAGGCGACCGTTCCGAGTCCAACCGTGCCGCCGAGCGCGAAGCCGAGGCCACCCACAGCGATTTCGAGGCCGGCGCGAACGATCCCAATCCTGGTGCGCGTCCGGGCGGCCGCAACGAGCATCAGCGAGTCGCGCGGCCCGGCTCCGAACGAGGCCCCGAGGTAGAACCCGGAACCAAGGCCGACCACGAGAATTCCTCCAAGGAGAAGCGCTATCCGTAGCGCGACAGACCAGTCCGACATCCCGGTGACGGCGTCGATTGCAAGCAGAACATCGATGAAGAGCCCGATCAGAACTGCGTTTGCGAGTGTTCCGATCCCAATCCGTGCCCCAAGCGCCCACGAGAGTGCGAGGACCACAAACGAGACCGCGACGGTGACTGTTCCGAAGGAGAGAGAGGTGCGGTCAGCGATCCCCTGAGACAGCACGTCCCACGGCCCGAGACCGAGGTCTGCCTCGAGCTGCATGACGATCCCCACCGCGAAGAGGAAGAGGCCAAAGACGAGTGCGGCGCCGCGCACCGCAAGACCGCCACGTAGGACTGGTGGGGCGATCACCCCGTCAGGGTACGTGCACCAGGGGTTTGGTAGCCGCTCGTCCCTACGGATTGCGAAGCGGTGATGGCTTGACCCGAATCAGCCGGGCGATGCCCGCCGGGAGGTACCAGTTCCACTGCCCGAAGAGCTTCATCGCCGCAGGCACGAGCACAGCTCGGACAAGCGTGACGTCGATCAGGATCGCCGCAGCGAGCGCAAACCCGAACTGCTGGAGCCCGACAATCGACCCCGCTGCAAAACCCATGAACGCAGCGAACATGATCAACCCAGCGGAGGTGACGAGGCGTCCAGTCTTGGTCAGCCCCGCGACGACGGCCTCCTCGTTGGTCGCCCCGTTGTCCCACTCCTCTCGCATGCGACTCACGAGGAAGACCTCGTAGTCCATCGAGAGGCCAAAGAGCATCGCGAAGACCATGACGGGAATCCACCCCTCTATCTGGTCGTACCCGATCAGGCCAAACGGCTCGCCCCAGCCCCACTTGAACACGGCCACGGTAAGCCCGTAGGCGGCCCCGATCGAGAGCAGGTTGAGAATGATCGCCTTCAACGGGAGCAGGAGCGACCGGAAGGCCCGCATCAGAAGGATGTAGGACGCTCCGAGCACCGCAAGGACGAGCCATGGAAACCACGAGTAGATGAGATCCAGGAAGTCGCGGCCCCCGGGAGGACCTCCACCCGCGAGCACAGTGGTCCCGGGTGGGAACGCCGCCTCGGGTATGAGATCGCCGCGGAGCCGGTCGACAAAGTCGAGGCTACCGGGTGTCCCGTAGTCCTCGTTCCCCACGACGACAATGTTGAGGTAGCGGCCCGTCGGATCGACGTGCTGCGGGTCGCCCAGAGCAAACGTGACCGCCGCAACCTGTGGGTCGGCCGTCAGCGCTCGTCGCAGGCTCTCGACGGCGGCGCCGACCTCCACCTCGGTCGACCCGCCAGCTACTCCGGTGTCAACGATCACATTCGTTGGAGCGGTCGCACCGGCTCCTACGGCTCCGGTGAGGACTTCGAGGCCCTTCACGCTCTCGAGTTCCTTCGGCAGCCCGTAGCTCGAGCCAGGCCCAACCTCAAGCGCGAAGACAGGGGCCGTCATCGCGAGCAGGAGGGCGGTTGCGCCAACTGCGAAAAGAACGGGACGCCGCATGATCGCGCGGGCGAGCCTCGCCCAGAAGCCCCGCTCGTTGTCGGCCCGCTGATCGAGCCAGCGCTTCGGGAGCAATCGCACCCGATCCAGTGGGCCTCCCACCAGCGAGAGCAGGACGGGAAGAACCGTGACGGCAGCGAGTACGGAAACGACGGGAATCAGGAGTCCGCCCACGCCGAAACCACGCATGAATGGGAGCGGCATGAAGAGGAGAAGAACGAGCCCGATCGCAACGGCCGTGCCCGAAAAGACAACGGCTCGACCGGAGGTCTCCATCGTTCTCGCGATCGCGTCGTCCTTCGTGAGACCCCCTCGGAGCTCCTCGCGATAGCGATAGACGATCAGGAGCGAGTAGTCGACCGCAACCCCGAGACCGATCAAGCTGACGAAGTTCGTGATGTAGGTGGTGAGCTCCATGGTGTTGGCGACGACCCAGACAAGTCCCAGCGTCGTTGGGATGGTGACCAGTGCGAAGACGAGTGGGAGAAGGAAGGCGAGCGTCCCGAACGTGACGATGAGAAGAGCGATCGCGATGGGTACCGCGATCATCAGCTCGCCTTTCTGGAGATCCTCCTCGAACACCGGGTCGAGGTCTCGCGCACTCGCCGCCTGACCGGTGAGATAGGTCTCGGCACCGGGAATCACGCCCACTGCCTCACGCATGCCGTCCGTGTAGCCCTTGGCGTCGGCCGGGTCGAGGCTCGAGACGATCGTCGCGGCGACGACGTCCTCGCTCAGCGCTTCGGTCGACACCAACCGCCCGGTGGGGAGCTTCGCTGCGGCGCGGGTGGCGGCGGCCCGGACGTCCGGGAGCAACACCGTCGCGTTGCCTTGCCCTTTGACCACGAGCGTGAATGCCCCCGCAGACCGCTGGCCGAAGCCTTCTTCCAGAATCTCCTCGACGCGCTCCGTGTCCGTCCCCGGCAGCAGAAAGCGGTTCGTCAGCAGATCGCCAAGCTGTGAGGAAGCCCAGATTGACGCCGCAAACACGACGAGCCACGTGGCGAGCACGAGCCACCGGTGTCGTAGTACGAAGCGTGTCCAGGTCGTCATACGTCGGGCCTCCTCAGGTGGGCGGCTCTCCGCCCACGTTATAATGGCTTGATGCCCGAGTATCTTTATGGAAGAGAGTCTTGATTGTCAAATGATAACCAGCGGGAGGAGCTGCTCGAGGCGATCCACCATGCCTGCCGTGCCTTCCAAAACGCGGCCGACGAGGTCGATGAGGCCGTATGCCTCTGCGTCGACATCAACCGCACCGACCTCCGCTGCCTCGACATCCTCGAACGTCTCGGCCCGCTTACAGCCGGGGAGTTAGCGTCGAAGAGCGGGCTCACGACGGGCGCCACAACCACGCTCCTCGATCGGCTGGAGCATGCGGGGTACGCAACGAGAACCCGCGACACCGTTGACCGTCGCAAGGTCCTCGTCGACATCACCCCCACCGTCCGCGGCTTCGCTGAGGAGTTCTACGGACGGCTTGCCGCGGAGTGGGACGCGCTTGCGGCGCGCTTCTCCAATAGTGATCTAGCCACCATCGTTGAGTTTCTCGAGGCGAGTCGCGCGATCAACGCCGGGCACGCCGCGCAGCTTCGGCGCGATCGCGCCGAAGCGCCGCCTTCCTCTGCCTGACCCCCGGCGCCGCGCGTACCGCCGACCCCCAGACGTAGACCGTCGCTGCGCTGAGAAGACCGACGCCGACGGCGATGCGTTTGATGAGTCGCATGACCCTGACTGTAGTCGTCCAGCCCGGGAGATCACGTTGACCGCCATACTTCCAAGACCACGATGAAAGGACGGCCGCAATGGCAAAGAAGCAGGCGGCGAAGATGGGCGACACCGTGGACATGGTTCGCCCCTACCTCGAGCGGGCGCTCCGCGACGAGGACTTCCGCAAGGATCTGAAAGACGCGCTCCAGGCTGCACGCGAGCTCTACGGCCCGCTCTCGAAGTCGAACGGCGGCGTCAAAGGGCAGGCGAAACTTCTCGCCACCGACAAGAAGGCCCAGGAGCAGCTACGACGCGCGTTCGAGGACATCTCGAGCGCAGCGGGAACGCTCCAGGGCAAGGATAAGAAGAAGGGGCGGAAGGGTCGGAAGATGGTCCTCCTCGCTGGCGTGGTCGCCGGAGCTCTCTACAACCCGTGGACAGGCCCACAGACCCGCGACAAGCTCCTCGACATGATCGCCGGGAACGACGATCTTCAACCGCTCGAGGGGTTCGGCGAGACCGTCGCCGAGACGGAGACCGAGGCGTCGCTGACCGAAGAGACGCCCGAGGGCGCAAAGAAGAAGGCGTAGGGGGCTGGGCGGGTGGTGGCCCTCCGGGGCACCGCCCGCTCGCCGACTACCGTTCGCTGAGACGCTCGCGCTCGAGTGCGCCGGGCACAAGGCCGCTTGCAGCGGAGATGTCCGACGCCTCGAGCAGAACCGCACCCGACCGGGGTGCGGCGACCGGCAGGCCGTCGCGGATGAACTGGCGTCCGCTCCCGAACGACACGTCGTCGGCGCGGCGCCAGGCGATGAGGAACGGGTATGGGGCCACCACGCCGTCGTATCCGAGTCCGAGCAGCGCCGCAGGATGGATCTCGAAGTGGAGGTGCGGGATCGAAGCCTCGGCATCACCGCTCTTGCCGACGAAGCCGACGACGTCGCCCGCCTTGACGCTGTTCCCGTCGATCGCAAGCGTTGAGTACGCGCTCAGATGCGCGTAGTAGAACTCGTTGCCGAACGCATCGCGGAGCCAGAGCCGCCACCCACCGATGTTGTTCCAACCAACCGAGAAGAGCGTGCCATCCGCAACTGCGAGCAGGGGCGTCCCCAGAGGCGCAGCGATGTCTTCGCCGTGATGCCACCCACCGTGCACGTTCGGGCGCGAAGCCCCGAATGTGTCGCCGAAGCCCGCGGGACCGTACACCGGAAAGACATACCCGCCCTGGGTGAGACGAGCCGTCACTTCGGGCGCGATCCGAACGAGCTCTGGCGGAGCTCCCGGAATCGACTTGCCGGGCTCGCGGGGCGCGTTGGGGGCCGGCTTCGGCTTGCCCGGTTTTGGTTTCGCAGGAACGTTTGGCGAAGGCTTCGTTGTCGGAGGTGGTGCGACCTCGGGCTCAGCAACGGCGAGCGCTGTCGCCCGCGCAACTACGAGCTCGGCGCCGGGTGGCAAGCCGCCGTGCTCCAGGAGTAGCCGGATGCGGAGGCCTATGACAGTGATCTCCCCGCTAGGGGCGGAATCTCCCTTGGTGTCGGTTGTCGTCGACAACACCTCCAGGGTCCCCCAGTCTGCAAGTGGCAGCTGGGCGTCGGCCGTGGCGACCACCGGAGCTCCGAGCACGACGAGCCCCGTGATTGCGGAGGCCGATGCATCGCCTGTGGCGCCCGCTGGCCCAGCCGCAGCGCTCGCACGAACGTTGACCGAGTCGGCGGTGATCTCGCCTGCGAAGATCGAGACCGCCAACGCGTCGACGACACCCTGCGCGCTTGACGAGACCCCTGGCTGCGCCGAGGCGCTCACGGCAGCTGCGCCGACGCGCAGGATCGACCCATCTTCGGGGTACACGAACGCGCCACCCGCCGACGCGACCGGTGGCGCGGCCACCTCACCCGACGAGCTGGTGACGAGTCCCGGCGCCGTGACCTGGGCGGTGAGCGCAGTGGCGCGGGCCGTCTGCTCGTTCGCGCGGGGCGCCGCAATTGCGATCCCGGTCAGCATGGCGACCGCCAGCGTCGCTGCGATCGTGAGACGGACTCTCACGATGAGTCAGGGTAGCGGCGGAGGCAGCGGACAACGAGCTGGGCGGCGACGAGGAGAAGCAAGACGCCGAACGCGCGTCGGAGATGAGCTTCGTCGACGCGCGTCGCAAGCTGGACTCCGAGCGCGACCCCACCGATCGATGCGATCCCGAGCGTAACCGCCGGACGGACTCTGAGTATCCCGCGGTTGTGCTGGCGCGCCGCGCCTACAGCTGCGGTTGGGACGATCGCAAGAAGAGAGGTAGCTGCGGCCTCAACCTGCCCGAGACCAAACGCGACCAGGATCGGAACGAAGAGGATGCCCCCGCCGACGCCGAAGATGCCGGAGAGGATGCCCGTAGCGAAGCCGAGCGCCAGCGCGAGGAGGATGGTCGAGGTGCTCACGACACCACCAACCAGCTTCCAACTGCGAGAAGGAGTGTTGCGAACCCGAGCGTGACCATCCTGCCCGAGAGGCGATGCTGAAGAGCGGTTCCAACGATGACTCCGCCAACCGCGGGAAGACCAATGAGCGCCGCGTATCCCGGGCGCAGGTCCCCATGGTTCGCGTAGAGGACAACGCCTGCAAGCGACGTGAGCAGGATTGCGCCCAGCGAGGTCGCCGCCGCGGAGTGGGCGCCGAACGCAACCATGCCGATCAGAAGCGGCACGATAACGATCCCGCCACCGACCCCGAAGAGCGAGGAGAAGACCCCCGCGACGAGGCCGATCGCGATCAGCCGAAGCGTCATCACAGGCAGGATTCGTCGGAGCTCGGGCGGATCCTGTCCGGCCGCGCGTTACAGGGCGGCCGCCTCACGGCGCAGAACGTCCCAGGCGAAACGCACGTCGGCCTCGGTTGTCCGCGCGTTGCCGATTGCAAGGCGCAGAACGAAACGCCCATCGAGCTTCGTGTGGGACAGAAAGATCTCCCCTGCGGCGTTGACACGGTTCATCAGAAGCTCATTCGCCACATCGTCCCCCGCATGGCGGAAGCAGACGAGTGAGAACGGGTGCGGCGCGACGACCTCCCAGCCGGGCTCGTCGCTGACCCACCCGGCGAACAGCGCTGCAAGCCTCACGTGCTCACGAATCATGGCTCGAAGCCCGTCGGCGCCGTAGCAGCGAAGCACAGCCCACAGCTTGAGTGAACGAAAGCGCCTCCCAAGCGGAATGGTGAACTCGTTCAGGCTGACGACGTCCTCTTCGACGCGCAGGTACTCGGGCACGATGCTGAAGGCGGCGCGAAGAGCCTCCGGTCGCCGGGTCAGCAGCACCGCACAGTCCATGGGGGTGAACAGCCACTTGTGCGGGTTCAGGCCGATTGAGTCCGCCCGCTCCCAGCCCGCGAAGAGCGATCGGAGCTCAGGACACATTGCTGCGGGGCCGGCATAGGCGGCGTCGACGTGCAACCAGACCCCCTCCGCCTCGCACTGAGCGGCGATTGCAGCAACAGGGTCAATCGCCGTGGAGGATGTCGATCCGATCGTTGCCACTGCTGCACAGGCGCCGGAGAGGTCGAGCTGGTCGGCACGGATCGCGTGGAACTCGTCGGTAGGAATCTTCCGTACCTCCAGCTCAAGCAGGCGCGCGGCCTTGAGCGTCGACGAGTGGGTGTGCTCGGAACAGACGACGACGCGGCGATCTGGCATCGCCGTGCGCGCGGCTGCGAGGGCCGTGATGAGCCCCGTCGAGGCGGTGTCCTCAAGATGGCCATGGAGCCCCTCCGGGAGGCCCAACAGTTGCCTGAGCCAATCGATGACCACCTCCTCGAGCTCCTGGAGCGCCGGCGACGCGCGCCAGAGGACACCGACCTGGTTAAGGCCGGCAGTTAGGAGCTCTGCGAGCACCCCTGGCTCGCACCCTGTGGTCGCGAAGTACGCGAAGTAGCGGGGGCTCTGCCAATGCGTGATGCCCGGCATCAGCACTTCGTCCAGGTCACGCAGCACGGACGAGAAGGGCTCGGGTGCGTCCGGTGGGGCAGAGGGAAGGGCCGCGCGGATATCGCCGGGCTCAACGGCGCTCAGGACCGGCTGGCGATCGCGCACCGTGTCGAGGTACGAGGCGACCCACTCAACGGCGGCACTACCGTCGTCTCTGAACGAGCTCATCTCAGCATTCTCTCGATCTCGCGCCATGGTCGCGTGTTCAGGATCTGACTCTTCGTGAGCCATCCGCGCCGGGCCTGGGCCACCCCAAGCTCGGCGTAGTTGAGCGCGGCAACCGAGTGCGCGTCGGTGGTCACCGGGATCAACACGCCTGCCTCGCCGGCCAGCCGGGCGTGGACGTCGCACAGGTCGAGCCGATCTGGCTGCGAGTTGACCTCGAGCGCCGTACCGTGGTCGGCCGCAGCCGTAACCACTCGAGCAACATCGATTGGGGCTGGCTGGCGGCGAGAAAGCTTGCGGCCTGTCAGGTGCCCTATGCAGCTCACATGAGGATGCTCGATGGCCGCCACCACACGCTCCGTCGGGGAGCGGTCGAAGGCGGTGTGGAGCGACGCGACAACCCAGTCGAGCTGGGCTAGGAGCTCGTCGGGAACATCGATCGACCCGTCCACCTTGATGTTCGCCTCGACACCTCGGAGCACGCGAAATGGCTTGAGGCGCGCGTTGACCTCAGCGATCTCGTCCCATTGCGCCTCCATACGCCCCTCTCGCAGGTAGTGCGAATGGTCGGTCAGGCACATGAACGCGTAGCCACGTGCGCGGGCAGCCCTGGCCATGGTCTCGATCGTGTCCTTCCCGTCGGCCGACCAGGTCGAATGGCAGTGCATCTCGCCCACGAGATCTGAAGCCTCGACGAGCGTCGGCAGCTCATTGCTTCTTGCGCGCTCAAGCTCGCCCCCGTTCTCGCGGAGCTCGGGTGGGATGAAGGGGTAGCCCAGGAACCCGTACAGCGCCTCTTCGGTGGTGAACGTGTGCTGGACACCGGTCTCGACGACCGTAACGCCGTACTCGGAGATCGAAAGACCGCGGCGCTGCGCATCCTCTCGGAGCGCGATGTTGTGTTCCTTCGACCCCGTGAAGTGCTGTAGCAGGTCGCCATAGCTCTCGGGCGGCACCACCCGGAGGTCGAGCCGGAACCCGTCCTGCGTGATGACGGTGGCCTTGGTGTCGCCATGCGCAACGACCTCCGAAACCCAGGGCAGCCCCGTGAAGTACGCGGTGAGTGCCGGCGGGTCGGTTGAGGTCGCGATCACGTCGAGGTCGCGGAACGTCTCGCGTCGCCGCCTGACGCTTCCGGCCTCGGACACCGCCACCACGGTCTCGTGTCGAGAAAGAGCCTCGACGACCTCGCGAACAACAGGCAACCCTCGCCCGAGGAGCCCGCGTTTCTCGGGCTCCTGCCCAGCGCCAGCGACCAGAGCTGCGAGGATCTTCTCCTCGCCCTTCGCGCCAAGCCCCTTGAGCGCACGAATCTCCTGACGGTCGGCCGCCTCCTTGAGCCCGGCAAGCGTGGTGACATCGAGCTCGTGCCAGATCCGCGCTGCCGTCTTCGGCCCTACCCCGGGGAGTCGTAGGAATGACACCAGCTCGGGCGGAACCTCGGCGCGCCGCTTCTCGAGTGCGCTCATCACCCCCGTGGTCGCTAGCTCGGCGATCTTTTGCTCGATGGTCTTGCCGATTCCCGCGAGGTCGCGGGCCTGTCCCGCAAGCGCGAGCTCCGCTACGGAAGCAGCAGTGTCGCGGATCCGGGTCGATGCGCGACGGTAGGCCATGACCCGGAATCCCTCCTCGCCGAGGATCTCGGAGAGATCGGCCAGCAGGTCGAATGCGTCGGCGACGTCGCCGTTACGAGGGAGCGGTGCCATGCGCCGAGTGTACGGCCGCCCGCCCGCGCGGCGGTGCAGGCACGATCCCCCAATGCCGCGCGCGACGGTCTGTCTCCCCACGTACAACGAGATCGACAATCTCGAGCCGCTCGTTCGCCGTCTTGGCGAGGTGCTCGACACCACGCGCGATCGCGTCGTCGTGATTGACGACAACTCGCCCGACGGCACCGGAGCGCTCGCGGATCGCCTCGCGCGTGAGCTCGCCTGGGTCGACATCATTCACCGGCCTGCCAAGACGGGGATTGGCCCTGCGTATCTGAGCGGATTCCGCCACGCGCTTGAGATGGGCTCCGAGCTTGTCCTCGAGATGGACTGCGACTTCTCGCACGACCCAGATGCTGTACCCCTGCTCATCGCAGCCTGTGAGTCGGGTGCCGATCTTGCGCTCGGCTCACGCTACATCCACGGTGGACGCACGGTGAACTGGGGGTTCGGTCGCCAGTGTGTTTCGCGCGGCGGGTCCTTCTACGCGCGAGCCGTTCTCGGGGTGGGCGTGCGCGATCTGACCGGTGGGTTCAAGTGCTTCCGGCGGGCAACCCTCGAGGCTATTGACCTGGACGCGATCGAATCGCGCGGCTACGGGTTCCAGATCGAAGGCACGTATCGGGTGCTTCGTCGGGGGCTTCGCGTCGTCGAGGTGCCGATCACGTTCACTGACCGACGCGTCGGCGAGTCGAAGATGAGCGGATCGATCGTCGTCGAGGCCATGCTGCAGGTGCCGCGGCTGCGCTATCGCGCGCTTCGCGGGCGCTTGTGATCGCCGAGCAGTAGTCGCCCGTCTACGCTGTCGGGATGGCTGACACGGTCAGCGATGCAACCTTCGACGCCGAGGTGCTTGGCTCGGAACGGCCGGTCATCGTCAAGTTCACGGCGCCCTGGTGTCGCCCGTGTCGTCACATAACCCCAACGCTCGAAGCGATAGCACTGGAGCATGGCGATGCACTCCGGCTCGTTGAGCTCGATATCGACGACAACCTCGGCGTGCCGTCCCGGTACGGCGTCCTCTCGATCCCAACGGTGATCCTCTTCTCCGGCGGAGAGCCCCGCGCAACCGTCATGGGCGCGGCCCCACGCCGTCGCTTCGACGAGGCCTTCGCCCCCTACCTCGCCTAGCCAGGTTGATACGTCGAGCGCCGTGACGCGGCGGACAGTCAGGCGCCCATGGTCGAGCGTTGCACCGGAGCGCGAATGCGCGGGTCGAGGAGCGCGTAGAGGAGGTCGACGATGAGGCTCAGCACGACCATGACCAGCGCTATGAAGACGATCACCCCGAGGATGACCGGGAGATCACGACGCGCGATCGCGTTGAACGTAATGAACCCGAGCCCTGGCACTTGGAACACATGCTCCACAAAGATCGTGCTACCGAACGCGAGCCCGATGTCCATCGTCAACATCGTCACGATCGGAAGCGCAGCGTTGCGGAAGGCGTGCCGGTGCACGATCCGGAGCTCACTGGCGCCCTTCGCCCGTGCCGCAGTGACGTACTGCTCGCTCAGGCACTCGAGCACGCCCGACCGAATCATGCGCGTGTAGAGCGCCGCATACGCCGCGGTAAAGACCGCCCACGGGAGGACAAGGTGGTAGGCCCACTGGACAGGGCCACCACACTCCAGCGCGGCGCTTGGACGGATGAGATCGCAGTACCCCGTGATCGGCATCCAGCGGAAGACAAACCCGAAGAGCCAGGCGAGCATCAGCCCGAGCCAAAGTGGATGGGCGCTGATCCCAAAGAGCACAAACCCCGAGCCCAACCGGTCAACAACGCCGCGTGGCCGCGATGCCGACCACAGTCCGACCGCCATCGAGATGATGAGGGAGAACACGAACCCCCCGAGGATGAGCGAAGCGCTCGCGGGCACCGCCTCCGCGACCATCAGCGTGACGTCCTCGCGTGTCCGCGACGACTGCCCGAGATCTCCATGGAGCAGGTGCCCGAGGAACTGCACGTACCCGGCGAGCGGTCGGGCGTCGCCTTCGGCTTCCTGTGTGCTGCCGGCGTCCGAGATCGGCGCGTCGTTTGCGAACGAGCCTGACAGCGACAGCCCTCCCCCTGGAGCCAGGAAGAACAGGACGTACATCACGAAAGTGACGACGACCACAAGTACGACCGCCCACAGGGCACGGCCGATCAGGTAGCGGGCCATCGCACCAGCCTCGCAGCGACCAAGCCCCCTGGTCAAGCCTGCGCTCATCCGGCGGTGCCTGAATTCGGAATCAATCATCTACCCTCGCGTGATGTGTCGAGATCACACGCGGCGATCGAGGCGCTCTGGGGGAGCGCCGATCTCGCGGTTGCGCCTCACGGACGTGCAACGACGTCCGCGGAGCACGCAGACGGACGCCGGCCGCTGACCGAACCCGTGCAAGGGGCGTTGTGGGAGCCTGTTCTCGGCGCGGCCGAGGAGATAGTCCATCGCACCACCCTCCCGGCCCGGGACGGTCAGATGAGCCCGCCGCCGGAGGCGCATCCATTCGTCCTCGAGGCGCTCGCGCGGAGGGGAATCACCGGCCTGTGGGCTCACCAGGCAGCGACGTGGGAGGTGGCCGCTGCAGCTGGTCATGCAATCGTGACGACGGGGACAGCGTCGGGAAAGTCGTTGGCGTTCACCCTCCCCGTGCTCGAAGCGATAGCCACCGAACCCCACGCGCGGGCGTTGTTCCTGTACCCCACCAAGGCGCTTGCGCAAGACCAGGCCCGGTCGCTAGCGGCGTTCCGTCTTCCAGGACTTCGGGTTGCTATCTACGACGGGGACACGCCGCCTGACCAACGGAGGGACGCGCGCCGCCGGGCGAACGTGATCCTCACCAACCCCGACATGCTCCACGTCGGGATCCTCCCCCACCACGATCGTTGGGGTGACGTACTGCACAACCTGCGGTACGTGGTGGTCGACGAGGCGCACGTCTACCGCGGCGTGTTC
>JANNQQ010000095.1:0-2110 GCA_031400835.1 Actinomycetes bacterium
ACGGCTCGACGTGGGCCGCGAACTCGCCGTAGCCGGAGGTCGCATGGTCGACGAAAGCGCGGTTCGCAAGACCTGCGTGAATGATCTCGCGCGCCATCGCATGCGCCAGCGCGATGTCTGACCCGACGTCGAGGCCGAGCCAGCGGTCGGCCCACTGCGCCGACTCTGTCCTGCGTGGATCGACGACGAACAGGCGAGCTCCGTTGTGGACGCCCTTCAGGAGGTGATGAAAGAAGATCGGATGCGCGGCTCGGGCGTTCGAGCCCCAAAGCAGGACCACGTCTGTCTCCTCGACCTCTCGGTACGAGGATGTCCCACCCCCAGCTCCGAACACCGTCGCCAGACCGACGACGCTAGGTGCGTGTCAGGTTCGGTTGCAGGAGTCGATGTTGTTCGAGCCCATGACCTGGCGTGCGAGCTTCTGTGCCAGGAAGTTCATTTCGTTTGTCGCCTTTGAGCACGAGAAGATCCCGAACGACGTGGACGCGTCGTCATCGCGCGCGCGCGCGAATCCGGCTGCGGTCATGTCGAGCGCCTCGGCCCACGAAGCGGCCCGGAACGTTTCTCCCTCACGGACGTAGGGCGTGGTCAGTCGACCTTTTGGACGTTGCATGTCTCACCTCCCTCCCTTGAGTCGAGTCGGTTCACAGGGTGCGGACGATAGCTCTCCCGGTCGACGGGGCTACGTTCCGTCGCGCAGGTCGCCGAGCTCACCGGCGCGATATGAGATCTCAGCGAACGTGGCCCGGCAGCCAGCGCCCGTTGGCGACTGGGCCGAGAAGCCGATCTGACGGTCGGGAGGTGCGTCGCCGAGTGAGAAGTATCTGACCAGATCCCATCGAGATCCGTCGGACGACCAGTGAAATGCGATCGTTCGCTCCGCAACGGCGAGCCGCAGGTGCACGTGCGGTGTGTCAACGACGACGCCGTTGCAGTCATCCGAAACGCCGCGGGTCACGACCGACACCACCATCGGCTGTAGTTGCGGCGATACCTCGAATGCCAGCTTGGCCCAGCGTCCAGCGTCGTCCCTGATCTGAAGAGCGCCAGCATCGAAGGCAGCCGCGAACGTTGCGCCGACTTTCGCTGAAAGCACGAACCTCCTATCGGGAGGCGTGAACAGAGCCACGGGTGCGTTGTCGGTCGGTCTCCCCCCGGCCGGATCGGCAAACAGGTCGGTCTGCGGACCGGCGCTCACCGTAAGCGCGCCGTCCTGTACGCCCGCCTCTACCGGCTGGTTATGCCAGGTCAGCAATGACGGAACGTTGGGGATGGCAAAGGTCACAGGGAGCAAACACGCGCCGCGTGCGTGTAGACGTTGGCGCGGCCGTCACGGACGAAGCCGCACAGCGTGACGCCTCTGTCCTCCGCCAGCGAGACCGCCAGCGACGAGGGAGCTCCCACCGCAACGAGCAAGGGGCAACCAGCGACTGCGGCCTTCTGGACGAGCTCGAACGAGAGACGCCCGCTCACGCACAGGACGTGCTCGGAGAGCGGGAGAAGGCCCTGACCGTGCGCCCACCCAATCACCTTGTCCATCGCGTTGTGCCGACCCACGTCCTCGCGGACGCAGAGGAGCTCTCCCTCCGGGGTGAAGAGCCCTGTCGCGTGGAGCCCGCCGGTCTGGGCGAAGGTCGCCTGCGCCTCCTTGAGTCGCCCCGGAAGCGAGACGAGAACGTCAAACGGGACGGCGAGGCCTGACTCGATGCGTTCAGCCTCGACCGCCACGGCCTCAAGGGCCCCTTTGCCACAGACCCCACAAGACGACGACGTGTAGAAGGATCGCTGGACGCGATCGAGATCAGCATCAGGTGCGTCCACCTCGATCGTGTTGGCAGCAAGATCCTCCGGCGCGCGCGCTCCTCGAGGCGCGAGCCCTTCGGTGAGGCAGAAACCAAGCGCGAGCTCGTCATCGTGTCCCGGCGTGCGCATCGTCACTGCAACGGCTCGACCGTTCACGCGGATCTCGAGCGGTTCTTCGACCGCCACGAGATCCCCAATCGTCTCTCCGCCCGGGAGCCGGACAACAGCTGCCCTTCGTGCACCGTGAGGATTCGTGGTCACACAACGGAGCCTAGCCCGATGGCAGCGAAGGACGTTCCGGAATCCA
>JANNQQ010000096.1:0-1853 GCA_031400835.1 Actinomycetes bacterium
GTACTACGCAGCCGGACTCGTCGGCGAGCATGACGAGCCGAAGCCTGACGTAGCCGAGGTACGCGAAGCCCGATGGTTCCCTCTCGACGCGACGCCGACCGACATCGCCCCGCCGGGCACCCTTGCTGCGGCGCTTGACGCGCTCCGGGCAGGAGCCGCGACCACCGCTCTCCACGATCGGACGACTACGCGATAGGAAGCGAGTCGTCGCGCGACCATTCGTGCCACGAGCCCAGATAGTTGCGGGCTGCGTAGCCACCGATCCGAAGCACCTCGACGGCGTGCGCGGAACGCGCACCGGAGTGGCAATACGCGACGACCTCGGCTCCCGGAGGCGCACCCACGAGTGCCCTGATCCGATCCGGCGAATCGGCTTCCATGAGCACCGTCAACTCAAGGTGACGCGCTCCCGGGATGTGCCCCTGCCGCGGATCGCACGGCGCGCCGTGGGTCCCGCTGTATTCACCCTCGCTGCGAACATCGAGCAGGATGAGACCCTGCTCGTCGAGTCGGGCAGCAAGCTCGGTCGTGGTCACGTCGGTCATCGTTCCGTCAACCTATCCGCGGAAGGCCTTCGACAACCGAAATCTCCTCCTGGATCGATGGTCTCAGCGACAGCCGCTCGAGCCACTCCACAACCTGCGGAGTCGAACTCAGATCGACGCCAAGCAGATCGCGAGCGCGCAAGACCCACGGGACGTATGCGATGTCCGCAAGGCCGAAGGCCTGCCCTGTGAGCCATGACTCACGTTCAAGCACAGCGTCAAGCGCAGCGAGCTCCTCCTGCAGGAGCTCTCTCGAGCCGTCTTCCCGACGCCGGGCGGCGTAGTACGCGTCGCCAAAGTCGTCGAAGCGCTCGATCCGCAGTCGTGCGGCAGCCCGAGCGGCCGGATCAGCCGGGAGCAGGGCGGGCTCCGGATATCGCTCCTCAAGAAACTCATTGATCACCGCTGATTCGGGTAGAACGAGCCCGTCTTCCTCGATCACCGGCACACGCCCGCTCGGCGGGTTCAGCTCAAGAATCCACGCAGGGCGATCGTTCAGGTCGATCCTGACGACCTCGAAAGCCACACGCTTCTCGGCGAGTACGATCCGAGTCCGGGCGCAGTAGGGGCAGCGCGTGGCGTCGTAGAGCGTGATCAAGCTCCGCCGTACCCATGGTCGGCACCTTCAAGGCCGAGCGCTCCAGCAACAGCTGCGAGAAGCTCGCTGGCAGGTGGGAGCTCCGCTGGCGACTTCGCTGTCCGCGCCGCGGCCCTGATTGCTTCTGGATTCGCGCCCGTCAGCCGCTGCAGCACTGTGGGGTTCGCTGCAAGACCGATGATGTCGCCCGGCGGCAGAGCTCCGTAGAACTCGGGGACGGAGAGGTACTCATCAACGATGCCTCCACGGTCGAGGGCTACGAGGCGGACGACCTGGTCGACCTCGAGCGAGAGGACAATCACGACGGCACCCATACGCGAAGACACCTCCCGCGCAAACCGCACGAGCAACGTCGGGTCCCGATCGGCGACCTCGTCGTAGATCGCCGTCCAGCCATTGCGTGGCCCTTCGACCGTGCTCCCCTGCGAGCCGATGCGCGGGGCAAAGGCTGCGACCGCGCGCTCGACGGCGACGACATCGTCGGTCTGCACGTGAATCGACGCAAAGGAATCGGCGTGATGACCCGGTGCCAGCCGCTCGCGGAGGACTGCAATCGGCGCGACGAGGGACAGTGTGTGCTCAACGAAGCCCCACCGCTGGTAGACCGCTCGAGCCGCCGCGTTACCGCTCAACACTTCAAGATCGAGGTGCTCGACCCTGTCGTCTCCCAGAGAGATGACCAGCTCGCGCACGAGTGAAGCAGCCACGCC
>JANNQQ010000097.1:0-5825 GCA_031400835.1 Actinomycetes bacterium
GCTGTGCTTTCCGCTCGCTCAGGGGAGGTTGCTCACGTACTGATCGTGTCGAGCAACTCCTCGATTCGGTGCAGATCGGCTCGGTTGGAGCCGGTCAGCGCGCCCAGCGACCGCTTGCGCTCGCCCAGAGGCTGCGGCTCGCCGTCACGGAACAGCTGCGAGATACGGCCGTGGCGGTACAGAACACGGTGGACGAGCACCTTGGGATCGTTGATTTCGGTTGCTCTTGGCGCCAGGTCGGGCACACTGTCAAGTGGCATCTCATCCCTCCACGTCGTGTCTGGAGATTCGATCCCAGGGTAGTCCCTCATCCGAGGGATCAATATCCCTCGTTCGAGGGATATACGAAAGGTCGTTCCGTCACTTTCCGACTCGCGACCAGCCTTACGCGTCAGTCGTCGAGCACCCAGACGTCGTCGGCGATGATTGGCACCTCGGCGCCACCTGCCTCGACCCCAAACGCCTGTACCTCGGGTCCGCCGATCATGAAGTCGCTGTGGACGATCGAATCGTTGTAACCGAGAGCGGCGAGGCCCTCTGCGTCAAGTCCGTTTTCGCCACCGGGGACGGCTGCCTGGATGCCTTGCCCGTACGCGATATGACACGCGGCGTTCTCGTCAAAAAGAGTGTCGAAGAAGATAAGGCCCGTCTTGCGCACGCGCGAGTCGCCGTCGACGAGGGCGACTTCGCCTAGGTAGTGCGCGCCCGCGTCGGTCTCCATCTCCTGCCGGACTGCCTCCTCGCCAGCTGAGGCCCGGATATCGGTGATGCGACCCTTCTCGAAGCGGAGCTCAAGCCCGCGCACGATCGTGCCGCCGAGCGCGAGAGGCATCGTCGAGCGGACGAAGCCTTCGGTCAGGCGTCTGTCAGGAGTCGTGAAGACCTCCTCGGTCGGCATGTTCACGACGTGCGGGATGCCATCGACAGTCTCATCCGCGCCGGTCATCCACGCGTGGCCCGGGATCATTCCGACGAGGAGGTCGGTACCTGGCCCGCGGAAGTGGATTGCCGAGAACTGCCGATCGCTCAGTACCTTCGCGCGCGCTTCGAGCCGTGCGATGTGCTCCTTCCAGGCCTGTACCGGGTCGGGCTCGTCCAGCCGTGTCGCGGTCGCAACTGCCTCCCACAGACGTTCGACATCGGGCTCGCCAAAGACCGATGTCGCCCAGCCTTCATTGGGGTAGCCCACGATCGTCCACTGAATCAGACGGCGATTCTCTGCTTCAAGAAGTCGCTCGGCAGCCTCACGCGCACGGGTTCCTTGCGCCCGCCGCTGGTCGAGGTCGGCGAGGATCTCGGGCTCGGCGGCGCCGGTGATTGCAATCGTTGCGCCTCTCGTCTCGACGAGGTGGTCTAGCAGCGAGAGCGTCCACGGTGGCGACCAGCCGAGCGAGTCCTCGGGCGCGTGCTGGATGCGCGCTCGACGCAGGTGCATGTCGCGATAGTGCGTCTCGACAAATCGCGCCCCGCGCGCGTAGGCGGCGCGTGCGATCGCGCGGACCAGCGGCAGGTGCTCCGGCTCGGCGGAGATGCGTAAGAACTGCCCGGGTTGAAGGTTTACGCCGACCTCAACCGCGAGGCGGGCGTAGCGCTCGAGACGCTCGTCTGATGCCACAGCGTGCGCAGCCTACGTGTCCGGACGGATCTCGTGCGTTCCCCGGGATCGCTGCCCGGGGGGCGTGGTAGCTTCCCGGCGTGCTCGTCGGGGCAATCACCACGCTTGGAAAGACCGTTCTTCTGGTCGTCGCGATCACGTTTATCCTGTGGTCGCTCTACACCGCGCTGCGGATCCCGAAGAAGCACCCAGGCTTTCCGCGCCGGCTCGACCTCTTCATCCTTCTCTCAGCACTGCTCTTCGTCGGGCAGATGAGCGCGGTGTTGTGGGTGACCGGGACGCAGGAGGTCGAGGAGGAGCTGGCTCACGAGTCCGGGACGGGCGAGGAGACGACCGAGGAGCCGACCGAGGAGCCGGGTCCGGCCGCTGGCGATGCGGCTGCGGGCCGAGAGATCTTCGCGAGCGCTGGGTGTGGGTCATGTCATTCACTCGCGGACGCGAATGCGACGGCCGCTATTGGCCCGAACCTTGACGAGCTCAAGCCAAGCGCCGAGCAGGTCGTCACGATCGTGACCAACGGGCGCGGCGGAATGCCGGCGTTCGCGGGTCAGCTTGCCGAGACGGATATCGCGAACGTCGCTGCGTACGTCTCGTCCGTCGCTGGCCCGTAGGTTCGTACTCGCAGAGCGTCGCCCGCCAGCTCGTCGGACGGTGTGATTCGCGGCTCCCGTTTCTGTCGGTCTGTACGATTCACCTCGCACGGAGAGGTGTCCGAGCGGCCGAAGGAGCGCGACTGGAAATCGCGTACGTGGTGAAAACTGCGTCGCGGGTTCAAATCCCGCTCTCTCCGTTTTTGATGGTTGATCGGTACGTCATCCGGACGCGATCGAATTGCCAATCAACCATGTGGGTGGGGGAATCTGGTTCCCCCACCCACATCCCTTAAGCGTCCAGCGCTGATCGGTACGCAGGTCACTTCGGTACCCTTGCGCCCACCGGGAGAAGTGGCCGAGTGGCTGAAGGCGGCGCCCTGCTAAGGCGTTAGGTGGGGAACTCCCTGCCTCGAGGGTTCGAATCCCTCCTTCTCCGTCGCACCCTCACTCGACCCGCTTGCAACGATCTGTTGCAAGCCGTCTCGTCCGGGATCGCTACCCTTACACGTCTCGGAGGGGTGCCGGAGCGGTCGAACGGGGCGGTCTCGAAAGCCGTTAAGGGTGCAAGCTCTTCCAGGGTTCAAATCCCTGCCCCTCCGTTAGAAGCGCGAGCTGCGTGCTCTCAGGTCTCACGACCGACAGGGCACGCAGCGTCTGCGCCCTGGCCGGGTGCTCATTGCGCTTCGGCGATAACACCGCGGAGAGAGGTGCTTACAACGCTGATACGCTGCGCGACCGCGGACTCAGACTCAAGTTCGGCTACGACGCGACCGAAGGAACATCCTGTGAGTGATACGACCACGATCGAGACTGAGGTCAGGACCTTCTTGACCGACAACTTTCCGCTGAGCGCAGGGTTTGAGTATGCGGCTTCCGACTCGTTGATCGGAGTGGGTGCGATTGACTCCACCGGCGTGCTCGAGCTGATCGAGTTCATCGAAGAGCGCTACGAGATTCAGGTGCCCGATGAAGAGGTGCTTCCTGAGAACCTCGACTCGATTGACAACATCGTGCGTTACCTCGGCACCAAGCGCGCGGGGTAGTGGATAGCGTGGGGCGCGCGTGACCACAGGACCGCTCACGAAGGATGCGCTTCGCCTCGACGACCCCGAGCGGGTCATTGAGGAGATTGTCGAGCGACTTCGCTCCCTGGTGACGTCAACGCTTCGGCGTCGCGGCGCCGTGCTGGGTCTCTCGGGCGGGATCGATTCGACCGTGTGCGTCGCCCTCTGTGCGCGCGCGTTCGGCCCGAAGAAGGTGCTCGGTGTGCTGATGCCGGAGTCCGACTCGGCGTCGGACACGCTTGAGCTATCGGGGATCGTCGCCGATCACTTTGAAGTCGAGACAGCTGTAGAGGACATCACCGAGATGCTCAATGCCGCGGGCTGTTACGCGCGCCGCGACGAGGCCTTCCGCACCGCGTTGCCGCAGTACGGGGAGGGATGGAAGGCGAAGATCGTTCTCCCGAGTCTTCTCGGCGGCGATCGCTTCCGGCTCTTCTCCGTCGTTGCTGAAGGTCCGGACGGCGAACGTGTCGAAGCGCGCCTCTCATCCGGCGCGTATCGCCAGGTGGTCGCCGCTACAAACTTCAAGCAACGCACGCGAAAGATGGTCGAGTACTACCACGCCGACCGGCTCGACTATGCGGTGGTCGGCACGCCGAACCGGCTGGAGTATGACCAGGGTTTCTTTGTCAAGAACGGCGACGGTGCAGCGGACGTCAAGCCGATCGCGCATCTCTACAAGACGCAGGTTTACCAACTAGCCGAGGCGTTAGGCGTGCCCGCGGTTATCCGCAATAGGCCGCCGACGACCGACACCTACGCGCTTGAGCAGAGCCAGGAGGAGTTCTACTTTTCGGTGTCCTACGATCTCATGGACCTGTGTCTCTACGGACGTAACAACGGCAGTAGCGCCGCCGAGGTCGCTGCGGCCACTGGGCTCTCGGAGGAGGATGCCGACCGGGTCATGCGCGACATCGATCAGAAGCGCCGTACCACGGCCTACCTCCAACTAGGCCCCCAACTCGTCGCGCCGGTACCCGAGATCGAATCCTAAGCGCGCTTCGACTCGACGAACAACGCGATCGCAGAGATCGTTTCCCAGTTCTCGGGCACGACGTCCTCGTCGTCGATCTCGATCTCGAACTCCTCTTCGATCACCGAGATGAGCTTGAGCATTCCGAGCGAGTCGATGATGTCGGTCGAAAGGAGTGACGTGCTCTCGCTCACGTCGTCCCAGGAGCCGTCCCATGCAAGGGCAGCTGCCATGAGCTCCTTGATCCGCATTTCCGTCGGCACGGTCACCTCGTTGGTCGGGTTCGATTCTTGGACGGGCGGCGTTGACTCTACCCTTCACCTTGAGCCACGCGCGCTTTCAGCTTGACGTTACGTCCGGGTTAGTCGATTCTAATCGGCACGGTGGTGGTTAATACGACGAATGAGGCACAGAGCGGATCGCGCGGAATTGACGACTGGATAGAGGCTTACCGCGGCTACGTCGACCACGCTGCAGGCCTTGCCGAAACCTACGTAGAAGTGCCAGCCATTCCTTCGGCACACGTGCTTCTGACGACACCGGTTGAGGCGAAGGTCAAAGGCGCCTTCGTCATCTGCCCGGCGTTCGGGCACGAGCACGGCAACATTCGCAGGCTCGAATCACGGATCGCCCGCAGGCTTGCGCGGGCGGGGTTCGCCACCATCAGGCTCCGGCCGGACGGAGGTGTGGCAGCCGTCGACCTCGAGATGCGCCTCACGGAGGCCGATTCCGCGATAGACGTGCTCGCTGCGCGTGCACAGATGGAGGTCGGCACCATCGGCATCCTCACCGGCGGCATGGTTGCGGCGCTTGTCGCGGGTCGCCGGGGCCTCGAAGCAACGATGCTGATCGAACCGGTGACGAGCGGCAGACAGTGGCTGCGCGAGGCTCTACGCCGCCAGGCGGTCGCGCAGCTCTGGGCGGCGCAGGACGCGCAGGACGGGCCTGCGATCGGCGATGCCTCACTGCGCGAGTTGCAGACACGCGGTGAGACGACGATTCGCGGGCTGCGGCTTACGCAGGCCCAGCATGACGCGATTGCAAGCACGTCGCTCTCGTCCGTCCTCACCGGATATCGCGGCCGGACAGCGATCGTGGCGGTCAGCGGCGGAGCCAATGTCTCTCCGGGTCTGCGCAAGCTCCACGACCAGCTCGTTCAGGCAGGGGGCACGGCGACCCTCGTCACTGTTCCCGAACCGCCGCAGGCGCCGTTCGGCGACTACCACTACGTGAATGTCGGGCCGGTTCGGGTCGACACCCGGATCGCTCTCGACGCGTATCTGGCGGAATTGGTCTCGTCGTGGGCGGAGGATGACGTGCCGTGAGGACGCTGCCCCTCTTCGTGCCTGTTGGGGTCGACCAGGTGGCGACGGTGCTGACCGTTCCGGACGGAAAGGCGAAGGGTCTCGTCGCTGTGCTCGCCGGTATTGGCAGGCATCACGTCGTGGGAGGCACGTTTGCGGGACGATTGGCTGAGACGCTCGCCGAGCACGGGTTTGCTACCGCCCGCTTCGACTACACGGGTGTCGGCGACAGCCCAGGCGAGGTGACCAGCTGGTCACCGGCAAGCTGCAGTGCGG
>JANNQQ010000098.1:0-24498 GCA_031400835.1 Actinomycetes bacterium
TCGAGCACATCGCGGTGTACGGGCCCGACAACCACCTACGGCTCACTGGTCTTCACGAGACACAGTCGATCGACATGTTCAACTATGGCGTGGCCGACCGCGGCGCGTCTGTGCGCGTTCCCCATAGCTTCATTGCGAACGGCTACAGGGGCTATCTCGAGGACCGTCGCCCGAACTCACAGGGCGACCCGTACAAGATCGCAGGTCGAATTATCGAGACGATCAACACTGTGCCGACGGATGATGCGGAGCCGAGCACAAATGGCAATGGCAGCCGCGCGGCAACGCCGGAGCGAGAACTCGCGACCACATAGTCGGCCGCGACGGTACCGGGCTGGGGGTAGCGAATCGCTGCCCCCCAGCTCGTTCGATTGAGGCGCGGCGCTTGCAGGCAGCGCGCCGCGTCCTCAACAGCACCACCTCTGGCGCGGCCGACGAAGGCCCGCCGAGCGGCGACGACGCCTCAGTCCTCCTTGCGGAGTTCTGGGGTCTTTTTTGTTGGTCCACATCAGGAGAGGAGCACCCGTGGGAGCGGAAAGGTGATGAAGGTCGAGGCGGTCGTCGTGCGTGACCGCGTCGAGACGGTCATGGAGGCCGTCGAAGAGCGCACCGGTCACGTCGGCGTGACGGTCATAGAGGCGGTCGGGCACGGCCGTGAGCGGGGAATCACGCACGAGTATCGGGGCCGAGTGTTCGAGTCTCGCTTTCTCCCGAAGGCGCTGATGACGTTCATCGTTCGCGACGCGATTGCGGACGACGTCATCCACGCAATCGTCGACTCCGCACGGACAGGGCACGTCAATGGCGACGGGATTTGCTGGATCTCACCCGTCTCCCAGGTCACGCACAACAGGACGGGGCAGGCCCTCGAGGAGGTAGAGAAGGTATGAGCGTCAAGGAACTGGCGTACGCAACGAGCACGATCTGGGTCGTCCTTGCGGCGATTCTCGTGATCTTCATGCAGGCCGGGTTTGCCTTCCTCGAGGCAGGACTAACGCGGATGAAGAACGTTGGCCACATCGCGGCGAAGAACGTCCTGATCCTGGCCATCGTCTCGATCGTCTACTACCTCGTCGGTTTCGGCATCGCGTTCGGTGACGGAGGGAACGGGCTCGTAGGCGGGTCAGGGTTCATGCCGTCGGTCGAGGAACTGCTGACGATCGGCGCCGAGCCTTTCTCGTGGTTCAGCGCGATCCCGGGCGCAGCCGGCTACCTGTTCGAGGTGGCATTCGCCGCTGTGTCTCTTGCGATCGTCTGGGGGGCAATGGCCGAGCGCACGCGACTGTGGGTGTACTTCGCGTTCGGTGTCGTCTTCACGCTGATCTATTCCGTCGTCTCGCATTGGATCTGGAGCCCGGACGGCTGGCTCTTCGCGAAGGGGATGCAGGACTTCGCCGGCTCGACGGTCGTCCACTATCAGGGGGCGCTGGCGGGCCTCGCCGGGGCGATCTTGCTCGGCCCGCGTATCGGCAAGTTCGTCGACAAGAAGCCGCAGCCGATCCCGGGTCACAACATGGCCTTCACCACGCTCGGGGTCATGATTCTCTGGTTCGGATGGTTCGGGTTCAACCCGGGCTCGACGCTTAGCGTCGACTTCGGAGGTGTTGGGTTCTTCGCCTACGTCGCACTCAACACGAACATCGCGGCAGCGGCAGGCGTTCTTGGGGCGGTCGCAACCTCTTGGATCGTCATCAAGAAGCCAGACCTCTCGATGATGCTGAATGGTGCGATTGCGGCACTCGTTGCGATCACCGCTGCATGCGCATTCGTTGAGCCCTGGGCAGCGATCGTCATCGGGCTCGTTGCCGGCGTCATCGTCGTTCTCGGCTCGCTCCTGGTCGAGCGAGTTGGCCTCGACGATCCCGTCGGCGCACTTGCCGCGCACGGCATGGCGGGTGTCTGGGGCACCCTCTCGCTTGGGTTTCTCACCAAGCCGGAGCTCGCCGAGAAGCTCGCCACCGGAAAGGCCGGGCTCTTCTACGGCGGTGGGCTCCACCAACTGGGGATCCAGGCGCTTGGGCTTGCGGCCGTCGGGGCGTTCACGTTCACAGCGTCCTTCCTCGTGCTGTGGCTGATGAAGGTGACCGTCGGAATCCGCACCGAGCCCGAGGTCGAGATGATGGGGCTTGATGTGTCTGAGCACGGGATGTGGGGCTATCCCGAGTTCTACATCCCGGTTCCCGGCGGTTATGGCTCGGAGCACCATGTGAGCCGTGTCCCTCCACCGGAGGTCGTGGCCGCGTCGTCGTCGACGGCGCCCGTAGCCGGGTAACTCGGCGAGGAAGCTCTCGCACCCGTGACGGGTCGCGCCTCCGGTGACCCGGGCGAGCACGGGGCGAGATGAGAAGAAGACGGGGGCGGGCCACCTGGCCCGCCCCCGTCCTGCACAAACATCACGCGCCGCGCTTACTTCAGTTCGTAGGTGACCGACACCATGGCGGTCGTCTCCTGTGGCCCTGAGACGATCGGCGTCGATGCTCCAACATCCCTGGCCTCCGCCTTCGCGTACAGCGGCCCGGGGGCCGATGAGGACTCCCCGACGGTGATAGCGGCGCCAAGCGTACGACCCGTGGCCGCCGCAAGGATCTGGGCGTGGGACTTCGCGTCCGCAACCGCAGCCTCGAGCGCCTTCCCGTACAGCTTCGCGCGGTCCGAGTTTGTGAACGTCGGGCCGTAGATCGTGTTCGCGCCCGCCTCGACGGCGGCATCAATCGCCCCACCGGCAGCGCCGAGTGAGAACTCCGCGGTCACGGTGTTCAGTGCGACAAACCCGTCTGGCTGTCCCTCTGGGGTGTATCCCGGCGAGAGTGAAACCGTGCTCGTGGCGACGTTCTTGCCTCCACTGGCTTTGAGAGCGTCGATGATTTTCTGCATCGACTTCGCGTTGGCTGTGAGGGCAGCTTGCGCGGTTGCAGCGCGGCTCTCGACACCGGCCGTGATCGCTGCCCGATCCGGAACCGAGGCTACTGCGCCGGTACCCGAGACCGTGACGGTATCGCGCGGGGTCGTATCGTCGAGGGCCTTCGCACCCTCGGGACGCATGACCCCGGCAAGGGCTACGGCCGCGAGAAGCAACCCGGACACAATGGCGATGCGCTTCATTGAAAGATCCTCCTTGTCGTGGTCACAGGAGAGCTACGCCGCCGGAACAGCTCCACGTCACATCCCGTTCAAGGGCGAACCGCGGTGTCCTCGTCAGAGCGTGGCGCCGAAGCGCCGACGGGCGGCTGCAATCGCCTCACGCGCGCCGCCCGGACCAGGCGCAGGCCGCGAGGCAACGCTCTCCGCCGCGGTGCCAACGGGCCTGAACGAGCCGTCGCGCACCGAAGCGGCTACCTGCTCGTGCGCCTCGCGGAACGGGACGCCGCCGCGCACGAGGTCCTCGGCGACGTCGGTCGCCAGGAGCAACGGGTCGGCGACGGCTGCGGCAAGCCGCTCGCGGTTCACATCGAGACCGCTGACGAGCACGGTCATCGCCTGAAGCGCGAGCCTCGTGTCACGGCGCGCGGCGAACACCGGTGCTTTGTCTTCCTGGAGATCGCGGTCGTAGGAGAGCGGCAATCCCTTCACCGTTGCGAGGAGGCCCGTGAGTCGACCAATCGCCGTGCCCGCCTTGCCCCGGACGAGCTCGGCCACGTCGGGGTTGAGCTTCTGCGGCATCATCGACGAGCCGGTGGCAGCGTTTTCGGGCAGCCGCGCGAAGCCAAACTCGGCCGTCGACCAGAGCACGATCTCCTCGCCGATCCGCGAAAGGTGGGTGAACAGCACCGCTGCCGCGTAGAGGTAGTCGAGCGCGAAGTCGCGGTCGGCGACACCGTCGATCGAGTTTCGTACCTGGTCGACGACGGCGGGTAGGCCAAGGGTCGAGCCTGCGACGGCACCCGCGCCCAGCGGGCTTTCGGACGCTGCCTCGTAGGCCTGCGCGAACCTGGCTCGGTCACGGTCGAGCATCTCGACCCAGGCGAGAAGGTGGTGTCCGAGCGTCACGGGCTGCCCTCGTTGGAGGTGGGTGTACCCCGGCATCAGGGTGTCTGCCTCGACCTCGGCGAAGGAGAGCACCACGAGACCGAGCGCATCGATCTCCTGGCGCGCCTCTGCAGAGGCGTCGAGGACATACAGCCGAAACGCGGCGGCGACCTGGTCGTTCCTCGAACGGCCAGCATGGATCTTCCGTCCCACCGTTCCGAGCTGACGTTCGATCGCAGAATGAACGTCCTCGTCGTCTGGGAGATACCCGGAAGGGTTGCGCGCGATCGTCGCGAGTCGCTGCTTGGCGTCGGCGAACTCCTCGTCGCTGAGCAAGCCCGCGGCGTGAAGGCGCTGGGCGTGCTCAAGCGTTGCCTCGCAGTCGTAGGGAAGAAGCTCGGCGTCTTCGCCGCGCAGAAACTCCCACACGGCAGGATCGAGTGCGTCCTCCGTTCGGCCTGACCAGAGCGTCATCTCGCGATTCTGACGGATCGCACGGTCACGTTCGTGATTTGCCAGAGAATCACATGGCACCGTCGTGGAGGTGACCAGCGAACTCGTCACGCAACGATGACGCGGTGCGCGACTCCCGTGGTGCGATGAAGATTGTGTTGTCGCCCGCAATGGTTCCGGCGATCCCAGGGTGCCCCCCTTCATCGATCGCCTGTGCGAGCGCATTCGCGTAGCCGGACGGCGTGGTCACCACGACCAGCGGGCCAGCCGCTTCCACGGCGACGGCGTAACGGCGCATTGCTGCGGCAATCGCCTTGAGCCGATCGGCGTCTCCCGTTCCGATCGCGGCATAGACCAGCCTCCCAGACGGCGCCCGAACCTTCACGAGCCCGAGCTCGGTGATATCCCTCGATACCGTCGCCTGTACGACATCGTGCCCCTCGTCGCGCAGCGCCGCAACAAGCTCCGCCTGCGTCGAAATCGCACCGTCGCGAACGAGCCGAAGGATCGCCTGTTGACGGAGACCGCGCGTCATCCAAGCACCTCTGCCAGCGTCCCGAGAGCCTCGGCAACGTCGTCCGAGCCGACGACGAGTGGTGGTGTCAGTCGAAGGACATCCGCTCCGGCCGACAGCACGAGGAGGCCCCGCTCGCGGCACGCGTCGACCACAGGGCCAACGGGCCGGTCAAGCGTTGCGCCCAGAAGCAGCCCCCGTCCGCGTACCTCAAGCACGCCGGAAAGCGCCGCAAGTCCATCCCGCAGAACAGCTCCCTGTTCGCGGACGTGAGCGAGGAGGGCATCGTCGATCGCCTCCACGACCGCGCAGGCAGCTGCAGCCGCGACGGGGTTCCCGCCAAAGGTCGACGCGTGATCACCGGGGCCGATCGCGTCGGCAGCACCGTGACGCACGAGCAAGGCCCCAATCGGCAGCCCATTTGCGAGGCTCTTCGCGAGGGTCACGAGGTCGGGGTTGATCCCTGCCTCGGCATGCGCGAAGAACGTTCCGGTGCGGCCTAGCCCGGCCTGCACCTCATCGACACAGAGGAGCGCCCCAAGCTCGTGGGCGAGCTCGGACGCTGCGCGAAGATAGTCGACCTCGAGCGGGATGACTCCGCCTTCCCCGAGCACTGGCTCAAGGATGATTGCCGCAAGCTCGCTGCCAGGGCTCACTGCGGCCTCAAGTGACTCGATGTCGTTTGGCCGGGCAAACGACACGCCAGGAACAAGAGGTCCGAAGCCTTCCCATTTCGCCGGCTGTCCCGTCATCGAGAGCGAGCCCATTGTCCGGCCATGGAAGCTCCCCTCGAGCGCAACGATGCGCGTGCGACCCGTCGCCTTGCGTGCCACCTTGAGCGCCGCCTCGTTTGCCTCCGCGCCGGAGTTGCAGAAGAAGGACTGCGCACCGCCGAGTCGCTCGGAGAGAAGTCCAGCCAGCCGCAGCATCGGCTCCGTCCAGTAGAGGTTCGAGGCGTGCCACAGGCGGTCGAGCTGGGCGTGTGCAGCCGCCGTCACCGCGGGATGGCGATGTCCGAGGCCCACGACAGCAATCCCGGCGACAAAGTCGAGGTACCACCGCCCGGCGTCGTCACGCACGCGGCAACCATCGCCCTCGACAAGAGTGAGGTCGGCCCGCCCGTAGGTGGGCAGGACAGCGTCGCGAAGCGAGGCCGACACACCGCTTCCCGCCAGTGTCACGCGACCACCTCGGTCGCGCCGATGGTGGCACGCACACCGGCGCGCGCGGCGGTAAGGGCCGCGGTGAGCTTGGGGACGATTCCGCCCTCGAAGCGACCACCTGCGAGCATCGAGTCGGCGGCGTCGGCCTCGAGCCGCATGACGACAACATTGTCGATCATGACTCCAGCAACGTCGGTGACGAACAGGATCCGATCGGCGCCAAGACCAACCGCGAGCGCGGCGGCGGCCTCGTCTGCGTTGACATTGAGGGGGCCTTCGGCAAGCGGGGCAATGACGGGGATGTGTCCTTGCTTGAGCGCCTCGGTGACAGCGCGCGGGGCCGATGGTTCGGGATCGCCTACCAACCCGAGTGCGTCGATCGGCGCGGCGCGCAGCCCGATCTCATCGCCGAACAGCCCAACCGCGGGCTCGCCGATCGCGGTGCAGAGCTCGGCGTTGACCGCGGCGAGCGAGGCCCGGACTATGTCGAGCACCTCGGGCGTCGTCACCCGCCTCCCACCTACGAACATCGGCTCGATTCCGCGGCGCTCAAGCTCGGCCGTGATCTGCGGCCCTGCACCGTGGACGACAACAACCGTGTTCCCCTCAGCGCGTAGGGCGTGTGCCTGCGCAGCTCCGCCGGCCGCGATGCGACCGCCCAGCTTGAGGATCACAAGACTCACGTCGTGTACTCGGCGTTGATCTTCACGTAGTCATACGAGAGGTCGGAAGCGAGGTATCTGGCCTCGCCTGAGCCAAGCCCAAGGTCAATCTCGATCTTGCACGCTGCGCCGGCCAACTCGGGAACCAGTCCCGTCGGCGAGCCACCAGCAAAGACCGGCGTGCCATCGAACGCCACAGCGAGCAGGTCGGGGTCGAGCTGCGCGAACCCTCCGTTGAACGGAGCCGAACCGGCGGCGGCGAGCACCCGCCCCCAGTTTGGATCGTGACCGAAGGCGGCGGTCTTCACGAGTGGCGATGTCGCAACGCGACGGGCAACCGCCTCGGCCTCGGCATCCGATGCTGCCGCTGTGACGACAATCTCGAGCACAACCGTCGCGCCCTCCCCGTCGGCGACGATCTGGTGGGCGAGGTCGTCGCAGACGGCTCGAAGCGCGCCAGCGAACGCTGCATCATCACGCGGGGCTCCGCTCGCGCCGTTTGCGAGGAGCACGACAGCGTCGTTGGTCGAGCAATCACCATCGACAGAGATCCGATTGAACGACCGCTCGACCGCTGGCCGTAGGAACGCCGCGGCTTCGCCCTCATCCAGTGCATAGTCGGTCGTGATGACCGCGAGCATGGTCGCGAGGCAAGGGTGAATCATCCCCGCCCCCTTTGCCATCCCTCCCACTGTGAACCCGGCCACTGAGATCTCGGAGAGCTTCGCTGCCAGGTCAGTGGTGAGGATTGCATCGGCCGCCTGGGGGCCGCCGCCGGGGGAGAGCTCGGCGGCGGCCTCCATGACGCCTGCACGGACGAGATCGAGCGGCAGATTCGGCCCGATGACACCCGTGGAAAGAACGATGACCTGATTCGTGGCTAGACCAAGCACGCCGGCGACGCATTCGGCGGTAGCGATCGCGTCCGCCTCGCCACGCGCGCCCGTGGCGGCGTTTGCCACTCCGGCGTTGATCACGACGGCCTGAGGGGCCGCCTCGCTGAGATGTTGACGCGAGACGATCACTGGCGCGGCCTGCACGCGGTTCGCTGTCCACATCGCAGCGCCTACCGCCGGCACCGTCGAGCGCACGAGCGCGAGGTCAGGCTTCCCCGACGGTCGAATGCCAGCGGTCACGCCTGCCGCCACAAAGCCCTTGGCCGCGGTAACCGACATCGCCTAGACCCTCACTCCGTCGAGCCGAAGCCCCGTCGTCTCGGGGAACCCGAATAGCAGGTTGAGGTTTTGCACGGCCTGCCCGGCCGCACCTTTGCCGAGGTTGTCCTCGGCGCACACCACGATTGTCCTGTCGGTGAATGCGTCGATGAAGACGCCGATCTCGGCACCGTCGGTTCCCTGGACACGGGCAAGCTCGGGCGCCATACCCTCGGGAAGGACCGTCACGACCTGGCTGTCCGCGTAGTGCTCCACGAGGACAGCACGGAGATCGGCCCCCGTCGAGCGAACATTGCACGTTGCGATGAGCCCGCGCCGAACGGGAAGCAAGTGCGGCGTGAATGACACGGGGAACCCGAGCTGCCTGGCGATCTCGGGGACGTGTTGATGACGACCCACGCGGTAGGGCGCGACGTTCTCGAGCACGGCACCGGCATGCGTCGCGTCCTTTGGGCTGCGCCCGGCTCCCGTTGTTCCTGACATCGCATCGACAACGACGCTCTCAGGGTCGATGAGTCCTCGGATCGGCCCGAGTGCGAGCAGCACCGCGGTTGCGTAGCACCCGGGGTTCGCAATCAGCCGTCCTGACGGCGGCACGAGCTCTGGAAGCCCGTATGACCATGAGCCGAGCTCGCTGGGTCGGGGGTGTGTGAACCCGTACCACTCCTCGTAGAGCGCGGCGTCGGTGAGGCGGTGCGCTCCAGAGAGGTCGATGACCACTCCGCGGGACGGCGGCACGAGCGCTGCCGCCTGCTCGTGGGGGAGGCAGAGGAACGTGACATCGGCCTCACAGGCGAGCGCCGCTGCGTTTGTGATGAACTGCGGGACGCGCTTGCCGCCGTTCCGGTTGAGACGCGGATCGAGGGCGGAGGCGTCGCTGCCCGCGAGCGAGTCCGATCCCACTGCGTGGAGCTCGAGCTCGGGGCCCGAGAACCCGGTCAAGGGTCTCCTGGCCGGTGTAGCCAGCCGAGCCGACGATCGAGACACGTGCCACAGTGTGGATAGTATGCAACGAATCGGCTTACTATGCGATGCTCTTGAGTCCCGAAGACGCGTCGTGAATAACGAGCGCAGAGCGGGGGATGACCTGCCGAAAGCGTGCGAGTGCAGTTGAACGGCTCGCGAGGAGCGCGGTGGCACGGACCGATCCGGTGAGGTCGGCATGCCGCTCGAGCAGCGCAAACAGCCGTTCTCCGTCCTCATGCTCGAGTGGAAGCAAGGTGACGAGCTCGTCGTTGACAAGCCGCTCATCGGCGTCGAGGAGGTACGCAACGCCACCCGTCATTCCGGCGCCAAAGTTGCGTCCATGCGGGCCGAGGACGACGACGGTGCCGCGCGTCATGTACTCGCAGCCGTGGTCGCCGACACCTTCGACGACTGCGGTCGCACCCGAGTTACGGACGCCGAAGCGCTCGCCGGCGCTACCGGCGCAGAAGAGCTCGCCTCCGGTCGCGCCGTAGAGGACGGTGTTTCCTGCAAGACATGGATCGCCGACGTCACCGGCCGGCGGCGCTATGACGATGCGCCCGCCACTCATCGACTTGCCGACGTAGTCATTCGCCTCACCCACAAGACTCAGCTCGACCCCCGTGGTGAGGAAGGCACCGAAGCTCTGCCCCGCCGACCCCTCGAATCGGGCGCGGACACGACCGGCAGGTGGCCCCGAGCCAACCGCCTTGGCGATTGCGCCAGCCAGTCTGGCGCCAATCGAGCGATCGGCGTTGGTGATGGCGTACCCGGGCTCGACCAGCCGTGCACCCGTGATCGCAGCCTTGCCCTGCGCGTAGAGGAGCGCCCCGAGCCGATCACTCTGGTGCGGGATCGGCTCACCGACGAACCGCGCGTGGTTGTGACCTGTCCGTTGAAGGAGTGGCGCGAGGTCGAGCGCATCCGCGGAGGGATCACCCGTCGAGCGCTGGCGCAGCAGATCGACCCGTCCAACCGCGTCGTCGACCGTGCGAAGCCCGAGCGAGGCGAGCAACTCGCGCACCTCAAGCGCGACGAAACGCAGATACGTCTCGACCATCTCGGGAGTGCCCGCGTACTTCGCCCGCAGCTCCGGCCTCTGACTGGCGATTCCTACTGGACAGGTGTCGAGGTGGCAGGAACGCACCATCAGGCAGCCCTCAGCGATGAGCAGAGCGGTTCCGAATGAAAACTCGTC
Organism: Actinomycetes bacterium; assembly: GCA_031400835.1. GTDB lineage: Bacteria > Actinomycetota > Thermoleophilia > Gaiellales > Gaiellaceae > Gaiella. The sequence continues at coordinate 10,098 of JANNQQ010000098.1, forward strand.
GGCACCGAGCAGAGCTGCGACGACCACGTCGCGGCCCGTCTTGAAACCGCCGTCGGCCCTCAACCGCACCCGGCCACGGAGCCCGTTCGCCACGAGCGCCTGTTGGGTCTCTGCGAGACCGATCTCCCACGGAGCACCCGCGTGCTTGATCGACGGAAGCGGGCTCGCGCCCGTACCGCCGTCGGCGCCGGCGATATGAATCACATCCGCATGCGCCTTTGCGACACCGGCCGCGATGACGCCGACGCCATTCTCCGAGACGAGCTTCACCGAGATGTCCGCATCGGGGTTGACCTCGCGGAGATCGAAGATGAGCTGAGCAAGATCCTCGATCGAGTAGATGTCGTGGTGAGGGGGTGGTGAGATCAGCGAAACGCCCGGTTGGGTGTTTCGAAGGCGCGCGATCTCCTCGGTCACCTTGTGCTCCGGAATCTGACCGCCCTCACCGGGCTTCGACCCCTGCGCCACCTTGATCTGCAGCTCCTCGGCAGACACCGCGTACTCGGCTGTCACGCCGAACCTCCCTGACGCGATCTGCTTGATCTTCGAGTTGCGCTCGTCGCGATACCGGGCGGGGTCTTCGCCGCCCTCACCACAGTTCGAGCGCCCGCCAAGCCGGTTGAAAGCGATTGCGATCGTCTCGTGCGCCTCGGCCGAGAGCGCGCCATGCGACATGGCGCCTCCCGAGAATCGCTTGACGATGGAGTCGACCTGCTCAACCTGGGCAAGCGGGATCGGCTCTCGTCCGGAGACGAGCTCGAGGAGATCGCGCGGCTCGATCGGCGGGCGTGAGTTCACGAGCGCCGAGAATCGTTCGTAGAGCTCGAACCTCTCTCCCTTCACCGCCTTCACGAGTGCGTGCGCTGCCCCGACGGCTGCCTGAAGTGCAGCAACAATCTCCGGGTCGGTCGCGTGTGGCTCGCCGCCCTTGCGAAACTTGTAGAAGCCGGGGTTCTCAAGCACGGGCTTCTCGGCGCCCGCAGCAACAAGGTGGTCGAGGGCGTCTTGCTCAAGCCGACGCAGGCCGATCCCACCGATCGCCGAGGTCACTCCCCCGAAGAAGCGCTTACACAGCCGACGGTCGAGCCCTACCGCATCGAAGAGTTGTGCGCCGCGGTAGCTCGCGATGTCGGCAATCCCCATCTTTGACATGACCTTGAGAACGCCGTCCTCAAGAGCGGCGAGCAGGCGCTCTTGCGCCTCCTCGGGTGTGGGCCGGTCACCGCCAACCTTGTCGATCGCGGCTAGATGGGCCACGGTCTGCAGCGCGAGCCGCGGACAGACCGCGTCGGCACCGAACCCGAGGAGCGTTGCGAGCATGTGCGTATCGCGCGCCTCGTCGCTCTCGACGAGGACACCGCACGCGATCCGTAGGCCCTGCTCGACGAGCCGACCGTGGACCGCCGCCACGGCGAGCAGCGACGGAATCGGAGCGCGGTCGCCCCCGGCTGCGGCATCCGAGACGCATACCCGCACCGTGCCAGCAGTGACGAGCTCCACACATGCGTCGGCGACTCGCTCAACCGCCGGGCCGAGACCTTCCTCGGCGGTGAACGTCGCGTCGACGCGCACCGGCTCGAGTCGCGCAAGTCCATCCTCCGTGAGGAGAAACGACGGCAGCACCACAAGCTCGGGAAGCGGGCCCTCGGCCTCCGGCTGTGCCCGCGGCCCGACGAGCGTCGCTAGCGACATCACCGTGCGCTCTCGATAGTGATCGATCGCCGGGTTCGTCACCTGCGCAAACCGCTGACGGAAGTAGGACGCGAGCGGTCGGGCACGGCCGGCGAGAGGCGCTATGGGGGCGTCGTCCCCCATGGAGTAGACAGGGTCGCGGCCCGTCTGCGCGATCGGTCGCAGCATGAGGCTCAGCTCTTCGCGCGTGTAGCCGTGCAACGCGTGACGTGATCCAAGGTCGGTCTCGGGGGCCGTTCCTGGCGCGCCTCGCTCACGGAACGCAACACTCGCTTCGACCCACGACGAGTATGGCTTGCGCCTCGCAAGCTCTCGCTTCAGCTCACCGTCGAACAGCAGCCCCCGAACGGGATCGATCGAGAGAATCTGGCCCGGCCCGAGCCTGGCGCGCCTGACCCCCGCGCCCTCAGACAGCGGAATCGCACCGGCCTCCGAGCCTACGGTCACCAGGCCGTCGTCACACACGGCTATCCGCAAGGGCCGCAGACCATTGCGATCGAGTGCTGCGCCGCACGTGATGCCGTCCGTGAAGACGAGGCCAGCTGGGCCGTCCCACGGTTCGACGAGCATCGCGTGGTAGCGGTGCATTGCGCGCACCTCGTCGGTGATTCGAGGATCGTTCTGCCACGCGGGAGGCACGAGCATGGTCATTGCCTCACGGACGTCGAGACCCGATCGGACAAGTAGCTCGAGGGCGTTGTCGAGGATCGCCGAGTCCGAGCCGGATCGGTCGATAGCGGCGGCGAGGCCCTGTTGTGGCCCTCGCGCGCTCTCGCGTGCCTCCATCCAGGCGGCATTCCCCTCGATCGTGTTGATCTCACCGTTGTGACAGAGCAGACGAAACGGCTGCGCGCGCTCCCAGCTCGGCTCGGTGTTCGTCGAGAAGCGCTGGTGGAAGATCGCCCACGGCACCTCCCAGCTCGTATCAGCGAGGTCCGGGTAGAAGGCCCCGAGCTGCGTGGCAGCGCACAACGCCTTGTAGGTGACCGTTCGGAATGAGAGTGAGGCGACGTAGACGCCGCTGATTGCCTCGGCCCTGCGCCTCGCGCGATGCGCGCGCAGCTCGGCGTCGGGCGCGTCGCAGGGCGCCAACACGAGCTGCGCTATGCGGGGCATCGATGCGGTTGCGGTTGAGCCAAGCGCAGCGACATCGTGTGGGACTTCGCGCCACCCGAACGGCTCGAGACCCTCGGTGCGGCACGCCTCCTCGACGATGTTCTTGAGCCATGGCTCGCGGAGGAAGCACATCGCGACCCCGCCGCCTTCGATCCCGGTAATCGCCCGCGTCAGCGGCAGGAGCAGGCCCGCACCATCGCCGGTTACCCCGTCCGCGGCCCACGCACCACGATGCGACACCGCGGCCAGCCCGGCAAGCGCCCTGTCGAGAAGCTCGCGGGATGCGCGCCCGCGCGCGTCGGCGACGAGGCCGATTCCGCAGGCATCGCGTTCACTGCTGTGGTTACGGAGAGAACCGGGGTCGTAGAGGGGTCGGGTCACTGAGCCGGGCGCCTTTCGCTCGCGAGTTGAGGACGAATCCGCCGGTGAGATTTGGGCTAGACCGGCGAGGCGGGTGAAGGCCGGCTAGCGCGTGGACGGCGGGACGATCGCGAAGGTCTTCTTCGCGGCGGAGAATTTCACTCCAGAGATCGTCAGACGCAGCATCGCTATCGATACTAAAGCAATGAGGCGGAATCGGCAAGAACCAGGGTCAGTCCGTCACAATTGACAGGAGCGGTCGCCTCGGGCACTCTGATGGGGAGATGCTCTGCTGGCAGGTATCCCCTCGCGTACTCGTACCGCACCCCGCGGTAGCGACGGGTGTCGGCATCGAGCTGATCCTCACCATTCCCCGCTAAGGGGAAGGTGACGCTCACGCGCCGCAGGTAGGGCGCACACGCCGACCGAGACGACGCCACAGGTTCGTTCTCGTCGAGGCGGGAGCGACCGAAGAAGGAGCACACCCAATGACCCGTAAAACGACAGCGATGGAGGTGACCGGATGAAAATGCGTGGTGCAGATGCAATCCTCCGCTCGCTGGAGGCAGAAGGCGTCGAGGTGATGTTCGGCATCCCCGGCGGCGCGATCATGCCGACATACGACGCGATGGCGCGCGGAACGACCGTGAGACACGTCCTCGCACGTCACGAGCAGGGTGCTGGCCACATGGCGCAGGGGTACGCGCGCGCCTCGGGCAAGGTCGGCGTTGCGATTGCGACCTCCGGTCCCGGCGCGACGAACCTCGTGACCCCGATCGCCGACGCTTGGATGGACTCCACACCGATTGTCTGCATCACAGGGCAGGTCCGCTCCCATCTCATCGGCACCGACGCTTTCCAGGAGTGCGACATCACCGGGATCACGATGCCGATCGTCAAGCACTCATGGCTTGTGCTCGACGCGCGTGACATCCCCGCCGCAATCAAGGAGGCGTTCCACATCGCCCGCACGGGTCGCTGCGGGCCTGTCCTCGTCGACATCCCCCGGGACGTCCAGGAGGCCGAGTTCGACTTTTCGTACCCTGAGACCCTTGAGCTTCCGGGTTGGCGACCTCCGACGAAGGTGCATCCGCTCCAGATCCGTCAGGCGGCGACCGTCATCGCGAATGCGAAGAAGCCCGTCCTCTACGTCGGCGGTGGCACCCTCAACGCCGATGCCTGCCCTGAGCTGCTCGAGTTGGCGGAGCAGGGTCGGCTGCCGGTGGTCACGACGCTCATGGGCAAGGGTGCGTTCCCCGAGACGCACGAGCTCCACTTTGGCTGGCCGGGAATGCACGGTGCAAAGTGGTCGAACATCGCAATGAACACGTGCGACGTGCTGGTCGCGGTCGGGGCGCGGTTCGACGATCGGGTCACCGGCAAGCTCTCGGCCTTTGCTCCCGGCGCAACAATCGTCCACCTCGATATCGACGCAGCCGAGATCTCGAAGCTTCGCAAGGCCGACATCCCCGTTGTCGGACCACTCAAGAAAGCCCTTGCAGAGCTCACGCGCGAGATTTCGAAGCATCGCGACAACGGCGTGCCCGCTCCTGAGGCCTGGATCCACCGCATCGAGGAGACCCGCGATGAGTTCCCGCTCCGCTACTCGCAGAAGGGCGAGCTTCTCAAGCCGCAGTGGGTGATCGAGCAGCTTCAGGAGCTGATCGGCGATGACGACGTGATCGTCACAACCGGCGTCGGCCAACACCAGATGTGGGCGATGCAATACGTCCTCACCGATCGTCCGCGCAACTTCATCACCTCGGGCGGACTTGGCACGATGGGCTACGGGATCCCGGCAGCGGTGGGAGCCAAGGCGGCGCGTCCCGAGGCCACGGTCGTGTGCATCGACGGCGACGGCTGCTTCCAGATGACGTCGCAGGAGCTTGTCACGGCGGTACTCGACGACCTACCGATCGTCGTCCTGCTCATCAACAACGGTTATCTGGGGATGGTCACCCAGTGGCAGGACATGTTCTTCGACGGACGCCGGTCGCACGTCCATCTCAGCCAGGCCGTTCCCGACTACGCGAAGCTCGCCGAGGCGTACGGCGCGGTCGGGTTCACGGTGAACGAACGTGATGAACTACGACCCGCGCTCGAGGAGGCATTCAGGTGCGGTCGGCCCGTGGTCATCGATGTTCGGGTCGACCCAGCCGAGCAGTGCTTCCCGATGATTCCCGGGGGCGCCGCCGCGATTGACATGCTCGAGTACACCGAGACGGAGGTGACCTCGCAATGAAACGCACCATCTCGGTCACCGTCGAGGACAAGCCGGGCGCGCTGACGCGGATCACCACGATGTTCGCCCGGCGAGGGTTCAACATCGACTCGCTTGCCGTCGGCCCTACGGAGCGCACCGGTGTCTCCTGCATCACCATGCGCGTCGACTGCTCCGAGCACTCTCTCGAGCAGGTCGAGAAGCAGATCCACAAGCTCGTCAACGTCCTCCGCGTGACCGAGCTCGTTCCCCACGAGGCGGTCGAGCGTGAGCTGCTGCTCGTCAAGGTCGCCGCAACTGCCGACAAGCGCTCGGAGCTGATCGCGATGGCCGAGACGATGCACGGCCGCGTGCTCGATCTTGGGCCGGATGCGGTCGTGCTTGAGCTGGTTGGGATACCGGCAGAGCTCGATGCATTCCACGAGCTGTGCCGACCGCACGGCATCCAGGATCTCGTCCGTACCGGGCGGATCGGCATGTCGCGCCCGTCCACGAAACACAACGGGCCGAAGCGGGTCGCTGCGATCAACTGAGAACGACCGCGACGTCCCATCGCGCGACGCGCTATATCTCGAAGCCCGCTCGAACCCCTAGCCCGAGCTCTCCAGCGAAAGGACCGACCCATGGCCACGATTCTCCGAGACGGCGACCTCTCTCTTCTGCGCGGCAAGGTCGCGATCATCGGCTACGGGGCCCAGGGCCACGCACACGCGCTCAACCTCCGCGATTCTGGCGTGCAGGTGCACGTCGGATTGCGTGAAGGAAGTGCCTCGCGCGGCAAGGCAGAGGCAGCGGGGTTGACCGTCGGAACCGCAGCCGAGGCAACGAAGGGTGCGCAGCTCGTCGCGATGCTCGTCCCCGATCAGGTCGCGCCAACGGTCTTCGCTGATGAGGTCGAGCCGAACCTTGAGCCAGGAGCTGTCGTCCTCTTCGCGCACGGGTTCAACGTGCTCTACGGTCGTATCGCTCCCTCGGCCGGCCACGACGTGGTCATGGTCGCCCCGAAAGGGCCAGGCGACGTCGTCCGCACGCTCTTCACCGAGGGGTACGGCACTCCAGCGCTCATTGCCGTCGAGCAAGACGCGAGCGGGTCGGCGCGCGAACTTGCACTCGCCTACGCGGTGGGCATTGGCGCAGGGCGTGCCGGCATCCTCGAGACCACATTCAAGGAAGAGACCGAGACCGACCTCTTCGGTGAGCAGGCTGTCCTCTGCGGCGGTACGGCCGAGCTCATCCGCGCAGGCTTCGAGACGCTCGTCGCAGCCGGGTACCAGCCCGAGGTCGCGTACTACGAGTGTCTCCACGAGATGAAGCTCATTGTCGACCTGATCTGGGCCGGCGGCCTGACGAAGATGCGAGAGGTCGTCTCCGACACGGCCGAGTTCGGTGACTACACGAGCGGGCCGCGCATCATCGACGAGAACGTTCGGGCCTCGATGAAGGACGTTCTTGGTGATATCCAGAGCGGTGCCTGGGCGAAGCGTTGGATCGACGACATGGGGAACGACGAGGCCGACCTGACGCGCCTCCGCGCCGCCGCAAAGGGCAGCTCGATCGAGACGGTCGGGAAGGAACTCCGCGACTTGATGCACCGCGAGGGTGCGTGAGTGTCGGTGAACGCCGACACCGCGCATCTAGAGGGGAGCGCTAGTGGCCTCCGTTGACGTTCCTGTAGCTCTGCTCGGATACGGCACGGTAGGGGCCGCGGTGCATCGGTTGCTCGAGGAGCAGGGCGACGAGATCGAGCGCGCGACCGGCCATCGGCTGCGGGTCGTGCGGGCGCTCGTCCGCGACGTCGAGAAGCAGCGCGGGTTCGACCCGCCGGCCGGGGTCCTCACCACAGATCCGGCAGACATCATGGGCGACGCTTCGATCCGCGTTGTCGCCGAGGTGATGGGCGGTGTCGAACCTGCCGGCGAGTTCGTTCTCGATGCGCTTCGCTCGGGGCGGGCGGTGGTCACCGCCAACAAGCAGCTTGTTGCAAGACGAGGCGCCGAGCTCTTCGCCGCGGCCTCCGAGCATGGGGTCCAGCTGCGCTTTGAAGCCTCCGTGTGCGCCGCGATACCCGTGATCAAGGTGCTGCGTGAGTCGCTGGTGGTCACGAACGTGCATCGCGTGCTCGGGATCGTGAACGGCACAACCAACTTCATTCTGTCGGCGATGGCAGGCGGGCGCTCGTACACGGATGCGCTCGCCGAGGCGCAACGGCTTGGCTACGCGGAAGCCGATCCCTCCGACGACGTCGGCGGGGTTGACGCGGCCGCAAAGACGGCAATCCTCGCAACGGTGGCGTTCGGCTCGCGCGTCCCGCTCGAATGGGTCGAGGTCGAAGGAATCGAAGGAGTGACCGAACAGCACGTGACCGCAGCACGCGCGCTCGACATGCACATCAAGCTTCTAGGCCGTGCGACCCTTCTCGACGGCCGGGTCGATGTGCGCGTTGGCCCTGCATTCGTCGATGCGCATCACCCACTCGCCGCAGTCGAGGGTGCGTTCAACGCAGTCATGCTGCAAGGGGACGCTATCCGCGAGATCACGCTCGAGGGACCGGGTGCCGGAGGGATCGAGACTGCGTCAGCCGTGGTCGCCGACATGGTCTCGGTCGTCGGGACGACCGGCACGGGCTTCCTCCAGAACGACCCGGTATGGCGCGAGCTCGAACGAATGCCACCCGGTGACCTGTTGTCGCACTGGTACCTGCGGCTTGAGGTCGAGGATCGCACGGGCGTGCTCGCTCGGATCGCGCAGGAGCTGGCGACGCACGAGGTGTCGGTCGCCCGGCTTGTCCAGCAGCCCGGCGAGGGCGGCGCAGTGCTCCACGTCGTAACGCACGAGGCGAAGGCAGGGCGGGTCGATGCGGTACTCGCAGCAATCCGCGCGCTCCCCGAGTCACGCGGCGAGGCAACGGCGCTCCCCGTCGTCTCCGATCGAGGCGTCGAGGAGCTCGGCTGGGCGTAGAGGCCTGATGGGGACGCGCCGAACGCCGAGGGGCCGATTCGGACGTGTCCTTATGCCTGGCACCAGGACACGTCTGGAACGGCCATACAGGCACTGTATTCAGGGGATTGCGCGGATAACCCCACCGTATTCGGACATGTCCTAGTGCCAGGCACTTGCCTATCGAGAAAACATACTTCGAATCGTGAATGACACCTCGCCGACTAGAGTTGAGATCCGATGACTCCGCCCCTCATCGAGCGGTTCCGCGACCGTCTGCCGGTCTCGCCGAGCACCCCGATCGTCTCGCTTGGCGAAGGTTCGACGCCACTGTTGCGTGCCGAGCGCCTCGGCGAGGCACTCGGTGTACGCGAGCTATGGCTCAAGTGGGAGGCCTCGAATCCCACCGGTTCCTACAAGGATCGCGGGATGACCGTTGCGGTCTCGAAGGCGATCGAGGAGGGCGCTGCAGCGATCATCTGCGCCTCGACCGGAAACACGTCGGCATCGGCGGCCGCGTATGCCGCACGGGCAGGAATCCCCGCGGTCGTGCTCTGCCCGGCCGGCGCGGTCGCAGGCCCAAAGGTGGCTCAGAGCCGGATGTTCGGAGCTGCGATGCTCGAGGTGCGCGGGAGCTTCGACGAAGCGCTGGCATCTGCCCGCGAGCTTGCGAGACGCGGAACGCACGTCCTCGTCAACTCGTTGAATCCCTATCGGCGCGAGGGTCAGAAGACCGCAGTCTTCGAGATCGTTGAGGAGCTCGGGTACACGCCCGATGCCTTCGTTGTGCCGTACGGCGGTGGTGGGAACACGTCCGCCTACCGGCAAGCGCTCACCGAGTCGGGGATCGACGCACCCATCGTCTCGGTGGAGGCCACGGATCGGCTGCACACGCTGGCGACCGCAATTCGCATCGGCGAGCCAGCCCACGCGGAGGCGGTCGCCGCGAGTGGCGCGCAGATCGTCGCAGCGAGTGACGCCGAGATCATCGAGGCTTGGCAACTACTCGCCACCCTCGAAGGCCTCTTCTGCGAACCGTCCTCGGCCGCGGGTCTCGTCGCCCTGAGGCAGGGTGTCGTGGACGGCGAGCGGATCGTGGTGACGATCACCGGTCACGGGCTCAAGGACGTTGCGACCGCCGAGCGCTACGCGCCCGCCCCTGTCGAGTGCGACCCTGACCCCGACTCGATCCTGAGCGCTGCTGCTTCGCAGCGGCGCTAGAGAAGGCACGAGCCACCATGCACATTCGCGCGCCCGCCACATCCGCCAATCTCGGGCCTGGGTTCGACTGCGCCGCCGTTGCACTCGAGCTCTGGAACGACCTCGAAGTGAGCGACGGTGAAGGCGTTGTCGTCGAAGGTGCGGGAAAGGGCGAGCTCGCCGAGGATGAAACCAATCTCGCGGTCCGCGCCTTCGCACTGCTTGCCGATCCACGGGAGAAGCGATTCGTGTTCACAAACCGGATCCCCCTTGAGCGTGGGCTTGGCTCGTCTGCGGCAGCAATCGCCCTTGGGCTCACGGCAGCAGCCCCCGCCGCTTCCCTCGAAGAACTGCTCACCGCAGGGTTACGGCTCGAGGATCACGCCGACAACCTCGCCGCCGCGCTCCTGGGTGGGGTGACGCTGGCATGGGACGCGCAGGCGAAGAGGATCGCCGACACGTTGCCACTCTCCGCAGTCGCAGTGATACCGCGCCAGCGCACGTCGACCTCGGCCTCGCGCAGCATGCTGCCTGTCGTAGTGGCACACGAGGATGCCGCGGCGACTGCCGGGAGAGCGGCGCTGCTTGGCGCATCGATCGCACTTGGTGACGCCGAGCTCTTCGCGCATGCGCTCGATGACCGTCTTCATGAGCCCCATCGGCCATCGGACGTCCTCGACGCAGTTCGCTCGGAGCTCCCCGACGGGGCCCGTGGCGCAACGCTCTCGGGCTCAGGACCTACCGTGATCGTCTGGGCCGTCGACCCTCTCGCATGTCGGCTCGACCTGCAATCGCGGTTTGCCGACCACGACGTCCTCTCGCTCGCCGTCGCCCAACGGGGCGCCCTGTGAGAACCGTTCTTGCCGACTGTCGGTCGCTTGACGTCTACGTCGCCGGTCACATTCCAGGTGCAGTGCACCTCGACCCCGAGACGATGCTGAGCACACCGGGGTCAGACCCCGCCACTGGCGGGCGACACCCACTTCCCTCTCCCGAGAGGCTCGAGCAGGTCTTTGGCGAGGCGGGGATCGATCACGAGAGCTTCGTGCTTGCCTGCGATGACGGCAGCGGTTGGGCGGCGCGATGCTGGTGGCTCCTACGACACGTCGGGCACGATCTCGCGGGGACAATCAACGTCCATGGCTACGCAGGTCCAATCACAACCGACGAAGCGGTCGTCATGCCCACCGTTTTCGTCGCAAGCGAACGCACCGACGACACGATTGCCGCCGAGGAGATCCTCGCCCGGCTCGACGACCCAGCCCTCATGCTTCTCGACGCGCGCTCCCCCGAGCGTTGGCGGGGCGAGACCGAGCCGCTGGATCCTGTGGCCGGCCGGATCCCGGGCGCGCTCAACGTCCCGTTCACCGAGCCGCTTCCTGCGGGCACGACCGCCTCCCGTGAGGTCGCCGTCTACTGTGGCTCAGGTGTCACGGCGGCCGTCGTCGTGCAGAGGCTCGTGCTCGCTGGTCGCGAAGACGCGAGGATGTATCCCGGTTCGTTCAGCGAATGGTGCCTCCGCGAGGGACACCCAATCGAGAGGAGCACGTCGACGTGAGCACGCCGTACGACACCCCGTCCGACCCGGCCAAGCGCATCAGCGCAGCTCTCACCGACGGCCCCGACCGCGCTGGGGCGCGCTCGATGCTGAAGGCGACCGGGTTCACGGACGAGGATCTCGCGAAGCCGATCGTGGGCGTCGGAACGACGTGGATCGAGACGATGCCGTGCAACCTGAATCAGCGCGATCTTGCGGTGCACGTCAAGCGCGGTGTCCGCGATGCGGGCGGCACGCCGATGGAGTTCAACACGGTTGCGGTGTCTGACGGCGTCTCGATGGGTACATCGGGAATGCGCGCCTCGCTCGTATCACGTGAGGTGATTGCCGATTCGATCGAGCTCGTCGCCCGTGGGCACCTCTTCGATGGTCTCGTGTGCCTGGTCGCCTGCGACAAAACGAACCCCGGGGCGGCAATGGCAGTGGGCCGGCTCGACATCCCATCGGTCGTCTACTACACGGGCTCGATCGCGCCCGGCCTGTATCGCGGCCGCGAGGTGTCGGTCGCCGACGTGTACGAGGGGATCGGCGCGCATGCGGCCGGAAAGATTTCTGACGCCGACCTGCACGAGCTCGAGTCGGCCGCGTGCCCGGGCGCCGGGGCCTGCGGTGGCCAGTTCACCGCCAACACGATGTCGACCATCCTCGACTTTCTCGGTCTCTCTCCTATCGGCGCGAACGGCATCCCGGCGATGCACAAAGCGAAGGAAGAGGCCGCCTACGAGATCGGGAAGCTCGCCGTGCAACTCGTGCGCGACAACGTGACCCCGCGCTCGCTGGTCACGAAAGAGTCATTCGAGAACGCGGTCGCGTCGGTCGCTGCAACCGGTGGCTCGACAAACGGGGTGCTCCACCTGGTCGCGATCGCCCGCGACTTCGGGATCGACTTCACGATCGACGACTTCGAGCGGATCGCAGCAACAACGCCCATCATCGCCGACATGAAGCCGTGGGGCCGCTGGCACGCAAACGACATGTACAAGGCCGGCGGCATCCCGCTTGTGGCGCGCGAGCTGAAGAAGGGCGGGTTCCTCCACGAGAGCGCACGCTGTGTCGACGGCCGCACCCTTGGCGAGGTCGCGGACAGCGCGGTCGAGACCGAGGGGCAGACGGTCGTCGTCTCGATCGAAGCACCGCTCAAACCCCGCGGCGGCGTTGCAGTGCTCTACGGCAATCTCGCTCCAGATGGCTGCGTGGTCAAGCTCGCGGGTCACGAGCGCACGCTTCAGCGTGGCCCCGCGCGCGTGTTCGACTCGGAGGAGGACACGTTCGCCGCGGTCAAGGCGGGCAAGATCGTCGCCGGCGATATCGTCGTGATCCGTTATGAGGGTCCGCACGGTGGTCCTGGCATGCGCGAGATGCTCCACGTCACCGCAGCGATCGTCGGCGAGGGGCTTTCCGACTCGGTCGCGCTTATCACTGACGGTCGCTTCTCGGGAGCGACGCACGGGTTCATGGTCGGCCACATCTCACCCGAGGCCTCCAAGGGCGGCCCTCTAGCCGCGCTGCACGAGGGCGACACGGTTGTGATCGACGTCGAGAACGGCGTCGTCGATGTCGAGCTCACGGACGAGCAGATCGCCGAGCGCCTCGTCGGCTGGGTCGAGCCCGAGCCGCGCTACCGCCGCGGCGTCCTCGCGAACTACGCGACGCTCGTCTCGTCAGCCTCGATCGGTGCGGTCACGCTGTCGCGGTTCGAGTCCGCCTAGTGGCGGTCAGTGCCTTTCTGGGAGAGTATGTGACGTTTGCTGCGAACTATCTCAGACAGTCGACACAGTCGGCCGCCCGTGCCATCGGGTCAGCCCGACCCAGATTCCGCTGGCTGCTGTGAGCACTGCGACAAAGGCGATGGCGCCTCCGCTGCCGGCGAGGTCTGCGACAACGCCGGCGGTGAGACCTCCCGCGACGAATCCCATGTCACGCCAGAAGCGGTAGATCCCCACTGCTTGGGCGCGATCGCGTGGTTCGACGGCGTCCGACACTGCGGCGATCAACGTCGGGTAGACCATTGCCGTCCCGGCACCGAGCAGCGTTGCGGCGATCAGCGCGGGTGGGAACGCGCCGCCGCCGGCAACGAGCAGCGCAAGCGCAATGCCCTGGAGGAGCATGCCGAGGGCGATGAGCGGCTTGCGACCGACATGGTCTGAGAGCCACCCTGTCGCTAGCTGTCCGAGGCCCCAGACCGCTGGGTAGATGGCGGCGACGGCGGCGATCTGGGAGGCGCTTGCACCGTCGGCGGCGAGATACAGCGGCGCGAGTCCCCAGGCGAGCGCGTCGTTGAGGTTGTTTACGAGTCCCGCCTGCGAGCACGCCCGTAAGACGGGGTCGCGGTAGGTTACGAGCGGGAAGGCTTCGCGCAGCGAGATCTTGTGGGCGCGCCCGCCGTGGGCCTGCTGCTCGGCGGCGACGTGGGCGTGGGTGTCGCGGACGAAGACGGCTGATGCGACTACGCCGAGGGTTGCGATCACGGCTCCTGCGACCCAGACGAGCGTGCGCGGGGCGATGGAGGCGGAGAGGAGGCCGGTGAGAAATGCGGCGGTGGCGACGCCGAGATAGCCGGCGGACTCGTTGAAACCGAGGGCGAGGCCTCGGCGCCTGGGTCCGACGAGGTCGATCTTCATTACGACGGTCATCGACCAGGCGAGTCCCTGGCATGCGCCGAGAAACAGGTACGCAATGACGACGAGCCACCATCCGGGCGCGATGCCCATCAGGAGCGGGACGGGTAGAGCGAGCAGCCAGCCGAGGACGAGAAGGCGCTTTCGTCCTGCGCGGTCGGCGAGGGTGCCCGCGGCCAGGTTCGTGAACGCCTTGGCGAAGCCAAACGCGACGATGAACGCGAGGATCGCCGTCTTCGACGTTAGGCCGAAGTCCTGCTCCCCTATGAGCGGGAGGACGGTGCGCTCCAAGCCGACCATCGCGCCGACGAGCGCGTTGATGCCCACGAGTAACCCGAACTGGCCCGCGTTCGCACGCAGGCCGAGCGCTACCTCTCTCACGCCGGCTGGTGAGTCTGCCCGCTGCGGTTTGCCGCGACGATTTCTGCCTGTCCTGCTGGTGGGGGCGGCACCTCGACCAGAAGCGCCTCAACGAATGCTTGCTCGCTCTCTTGTTGCAGCGCCTCGTTGTGCCTTCGCTCGAAGCCGACCGAGGAGACGGGATGGCCCGAGAGTCCGCGCCCGCACACCGAGCCGCCGATATGGCTCGGGTAGATGATCACCCCATCGTCGAGTTGCAAAAGCCGTTGGACTGATGCGTACAACTGCCGCGCGAGTACTTCAGGGTTCCCCTCCGCGTGAAGGTCAGGACGGCCCACG
>JANNQQ010000099.1:0-22312 GCA_031400835.1 Actinomycetes bacterium
TCTGCGTAGGCAGCGACCTCGCGAAGAATGCGTTCGCCAATAGCCGAGTGCTCTTGCATTTGCCGCCGCTCCTCCAAAGTGAGCGGCCCGTCCTTGCCCAGCAACGCAGCTGGCAGGCCGACCTTGCCTATGTCGTGAACCAGGCCGCACCGGAACGCCTCCTCTTGCTCGCCCGCTGTCATCCCCATACGAGCTGCGATGTCCCGGCAGTAGATTGCTACCGCTCGGGAGTGGCCAGCCGTGTATGCATCGCTTGCCTCCAGCGCGGTCACCAGAGCAACTGAGAACGAAAGGTTCGCATCCTCCAATCGATCAGCGAGATCGCGCTGGCGCTGGTACATGCCAAAGAGGCGTTGTGCGGCCAGCGTCGGAATGAAGAACAGCGGGGTCGTCCATGCCGAGACCTCCCGATACGCGAGTACCAGCACCGCAACGAGAGGGGCGTACGCCGGAACCGATGTTAGGAGAAGCGGCCAGAGCGCCTGAAGCGTGACAGCTCCGCGTCGACCTCTGGCTCGCGCGGCGGCCGCAGCGAACAGGATATCGAGACTCTCAGCTGCCAAGGCGGCGAGTAGGGTCGCGGCGAGGAGACCTCCAAAGCTCGACCCGCCGTACTGCAGGACTCCGCTCGCAACGAGACCAGCAGCAGCCCCTGTGAGGAATCGTGAGCCGGCGTAGCTCACAACCTTCAGCCTTGGTGCCCTCTCGGGATCGCGCGGAGCGAGAAGCTCGGAATCACCAAGCATCGACGCTGCGTTCACAAGCGCAGCGGCAAGCGGACCAAACAGCACCGCGGCAAACAGGGTCGGCAGCAGCGCTATTGACATGTGCAAGGTACGTGTGATCCGGACCTCGCTGCGCTCGGCGACAGCATTGACGACAGCCAGCGCCAGAACCATCCATACATCGCCTAGCGGGAAGCCGCTCCAAGCCAGTGCAATCGCCACGACCACGGCGGATGTCGCGATTGAGACCGCGTAGCGCCTTACCCGAGATTGACCCTCGTTTGACACTGTGCTTGTCCTATCCCCCATTTGAGGTATACGATTCACGTGCCGTCAGTTCCCCAACTAGGAGCAACGATGAGAGACATCATTCGTCGAGTGCTTCGTGTTTCCGCTATGAGCGGCGCGAAGGACTGGTAGTTCACCGTCCCATCGTGGGTTCTTCGTGAACCCCGGGCATCCCTCTAATGGGTGATCCGGGAAATGAAGCCCAGGGTGGTTGACGGAGACGTGAGTAAGCGCTAGCCGACCAGCCCACGCCGGAAGCCAACAGCTACGGCGTGGGCTCGGCTGCGCGCTTGCAGCTTCGCCAGGAGATGGCGGACATGGGACTTGACAGTCTCTTCGGACAGGAAGAGCTTCTGACCGATCTCGCGGTTCACGAGCCCGTCCGCGACCAGTTGAAGAACTTCGCACTCCCGCGCAGTTGGTTCCTGTTCAAGCTCACGCATCGGCGTGTTCGAGAACGGAATGACGGAGACCGCACGACCAGACCCGCGCCGCGCCGCAGCTGCCTCAAATCGGCGGCTGTGATCGCGGTAGCGGTCGAGGATCTCCTTGCGCTCGGCAGCGTCCACGCCATTGGTATCGGCGCGGGACCCGTACGTCTTTAGGGGGATCGGTCGCCCGAAAGGGGGATGTCAATTGCTCCCGCACGGATCTCCTCGGCGAAGTGGCACGCCACGGCATGTCCTTGGACATCACGCAGCACGGGCTCTTCGTCGCGACAGCGGCGGGCCTGAACGAACGGACAGCGCGTGTGGAACCGACACCCATTTGGGGGAGCCGCCGGACTTGGCAGGTCGCCCGTCAAAAGAATCGACGATCGGTGGCGCTCGATCTCGGGGTCGGGGATCGGAATCGCTGAGAGGAGAGAGATCGTGTACGGGTGCAGAGGCGTCTCGTAGAGGCCGTCGGCAGCTGCGATCTCGACGACCTTTCCCAGGTACATCACCGCAATCCGTGAGGAGATATGCCGGACAACGGCTAGGTCGTGAGCGATGAAGAGGTACGTGAGACCGAGACGCTCCTGCAACTCCTCCAGGAGATTCACGATCTGCGCCTGAATGGAGACGTCGAGCGCAGAGACCGGCTCGTCGCACACGAGGAGCTCCGGGTTCAACGCCAGCGCTCGCGCGAGGCCGACACGCTGTCGCTGACCTCCGGAGAACTCGTGGGGGTAGCGTGTCGCAGCATCCGCCGGGAGCCCAACAACGTCGAGGATCTCGAGGACGCGGACGCCGGCGGCGCGGCCGCTCGCGATGCCATGCACCCGCAGTGGCTCGCCGATCATCCGCCCGACCGAATGACGCGGGTTCAGCGAGGCGAACGGATCCTGGAAGACCATCTGCATCCGGCGTCGCAGCGGTTGAAGCGCGCTGTCCGAGAGGTGCGTGATGTCCTGTCCATCGAACACGATCCGGCCACCTGTCGGTTGGTAGAGGCGCAGCATCGCCCGCCCGACCGTCGATTTCCCACATCCTGACTCTCCGACAAGTCCGAGCGTCTCGCCTCGTCTGATCTCGAACGAAACACCATCGACCGCACGGATATCGCCGACATGACGATCGAGCAGGACACCGCTGCGAATCGGGAACCAGACCCGAAGGTCGTCGATCTCGACGAGCGGCTTGCCCGTTTGCTCCGCTACTACGCTCATCCGGTGTCACCGGCGTAGAGCGCCTCACTGCTACCTCCGCGCATCAGGCGGCGTCACTCGCGATCCGGGTCCGCTGCCACTCATCGGCGGCGACAGGATGGAAGCAGGCCGCGCGTTGGCCCGTGTCGAGGGGCTTCAGCACCGGTAGTTGCTCCTCGCACCTCTCGGCCCGGAAACGACAGCGTGGGGCGAAAGGACACGACGTAGGGGCGCTCAGCATGTTGCGCGGTGCACCGGCGATTGGGTGCAGTTTCTGCTTGCGTCCGGTGTCGAGTCGCGGAACGCTCTGGAGCAGCCCAAGCGTGTAGGGATGACGCGGATGCGCGAACAGATCGCGCGCCGTCCCGGCCTCGATGACGGTTCCGGCGTACATCACGCTCACCCGCTCGCACATCCCGGCCACAACGCCGAGATCGTGGGTGATCAGGACGAGCGCCATCGAGCGCTCGGCCACGAGCTGGCGGAGAAGGTCGAGGATCTGTGCCTGGATCGTCACATCGAGCGCCGTCGTCGGCTCGTCCGCGATCAGGAGCCGAGGCTCGCACGCGATCGCCATGGCGATCATGGCGCGCTGCCGCATCCCGCCCGAGAACTGGTGCGGATAGTCATCGAGTCTGTCCTTCGCACTGGGAATTCCGACCTGATCAAGGAGTTCCACGGCGCGCCGCCGCGTCTCGGCACGGTCGAGATCGAGGTGAGCTTCCATCGCCTCGCGCAGCTGGCGACCGATCGTGAGTACCGGATTCAGGCTGGTCATCGGATCCTGAAAGATCATCGCTATGTCCTTGCCTCGGATCTTCCGCAGTTCGCGATCATGAAGCTTGAGGAGATCGCGCCCCTCGAACCGTGCTGTGCCAGCGACAGCACGTCCGGCGCGCGGAAGGATCCCCAGAAGCGCGAGCGAGGTGACGCTCTTTCCGCAGCCGGACTCGCCGACGATCCCGAGCGTCTCCCCAGGCGCCACCGAGAAGGAGACGCCGTTGACCGCGTGGATCGTCCCCCTATCCGTCCAGAACTGGACGTGGAGATCGTCGACCGCAAGCAGCGGATCAGACACGGCCACGCAGCTTTGGGTCGAGCGCCTCGCGCATGCCGTCGCCGATCAGGTTGATCCCGAGCACGGTGATCAAGATCGCGAGCCCGGGAAAGATCGCGAGGTGCGGTGCGGATTGGAGGTAGCGGACGGTGTTGCTGAGCATCGAGCCCCACTCGGGGATCGACGGATCCTGCGGTCCAAGTCCCAGGAAGCCAAGCCCTGCAGCGTCAATGATTGCAGTTGCCAGGGCCAGGGTGCCCGCAACGATGACGGGCGAAATTGCGTTCGGCAGGATGTGCGTTGCCAGGATCTTGCGATTGGGGACTCCGACGGCGCGCGCGGCGAGAACGTAGTCGTTCTCGCGTTGCGCGAGAATCGACCCGCGGAGCAGGCGCGTGAAGATCGGGATGTTCACCACGCCGATCGCGATCATCACTGCCTTCAACCCCGCACCCAGTAGCGCAGCGATACCGATCGCCATCAGAAAGCCCGGGATTGCGAGCATGACGTCCATGACCCTCATGATCGGCGTGTCGAGGCGCTTGAAGTACCCGGCGATGGCCCCGAGGAAGACCCCGACCGAAAGACCCACGGTGACCGAGACGATCCCGATCAACAGCGAGTATCGCGCGCCGTAGATGATCCGCGAGAGCTCGTCACGACCGACCTCGTCGACCCCAAGCAGGTGCTCGCGCGATGGCCCGGGGCAGCACCCGTCGATCAGGAGGTCGAGATTCTGTTCCTTGGGGTCACTCGGCGCGAGAAGGCCCGCAAAGAGCGCGGTGAGTAGGAAGATGGCGACTATCACTGCGCCGACTATCGCCCCCGGGTTGCGGCGAAGCCGGCGGAACACGTCGCGCCAGAGACCACCCGAGGCCCCATCCAGCTGCCCTCCACCTGTCTCGAGCTCAAGCGTGGACATCAGCGATCGCCCAGTCGGATCCGGGGGTTGAGCAGCCCATACGAGACGTCAACGAGGAGGTTCACAAACACGACGACGATCGCGATGAAGAGGATGCCACCCTGCAACACGGGGTAGTCCCGATTGTGAATCGCCTCGGTGATCCACACCCCGATCCCTGGGAAGGCAAAGACCGTCTCCGTGAGCACTGCGCCCGAGAGCAGGAGACCCACCTGGAGACCGACCACCGTGGCAACGGGCAGCATTGCATTGCGCATCACGTGCCGTCTGTCGACGATCCGTGGTGCCAAACCTTTGGCACGCGCAGTGCGGACGTAGTCTTCGTTCTGCACGTCGAGCACGGATGCCCGGGTAATGCGCGCGATCACTGCGAGAGGGATCGAGCCGAGCGCCATCGCTGGGAGCACGAGGTGCATGATCGCGTCACCCGCTGCGTTCCAGTTGCGGGTGACGATGCCGTCGAGAACGTAGAAGTTCGTCGGATGCTCGGCGTCGATGAGCACGTCCTGCCGCCCGACGCTAGGGAACCACCCGAGCTTCACCGCGAAGAGGTACTTGAGCAAGATTGCGAGGAAGAAGATCGGGATCGAAATCCCGATCAAGGATAAGACGAGACTCGAGTGATCGACCACCGTCCCGTACCGCTTGGCTGCGATGAACCCGAGGGGGATGCCGAGCAGGATCGAGAAGAACCCCGCTGCGACGGTCAGCTCTATCGTGGCAGGAAATCGTTCGCGGATCTCGACCGTGATCGGCCGCCTTGAGGCAATGCTTGTGCCGAGCTCGCCTTCGACGAATGTCGTCTTCAGGTAGCGGAGGTACTGGACGGGAAGTGGATCGTCGAGGCCGAGTTGATCGCGGATCTGGGCAATCGACTGCTCATCCGCGCGCTCGCCGAGGAGTGACTCGGCCGGGCTGCCCGGCAGCGCCCTCACCCAGATGAATACGAGGATCGAGAGCCCGATGAGGACCGGAACGAGCAGGAGTAGCCGGCGGATCGTGAAACGGAGCAACTAGTGCGCTTCGTCTCGCGTCCGCCGGCTACCCATCTGCCCGAGGTGTCCTAGACGACCCTGACCGTTACGAACAGGTCGTTGAGGGTCGGGCTCGCCTTGAAGCCAAGGACGTTCTTCGTGAACGCGAGCGCTGGCTGCGTGTGCACGTAGGGGACGCCGATGACGTTCGCCATGATGTAGTTGTTGATCCTCTTGTACCGGGCCTCGCGCTTGGCGGGATTCACCTCGGCGAGGGCCTTGTTCAGATCGGCGTAGAGCTTCTTCCCGATCTGGTTGCTGAGTCCGAACTGCTTCTCGGCACGGAGAATGCCGCCGAGGAACGACTCCGGGTCGGCGTAGTCGCCCGTCCACCCGATCAGGTTCAGGGCACCGGCGGTGCCGCTGTCGACCTTGCCGAGGTAGTCGGGCCGCCACGGAGCGGTCTTCGGGACGACCTTGAAGCCGGACTTCTCGAGGCTCGCTGCGAAGCCCTGGAAGTTCCGCTTCGGGTCGGGCATGTATGGCCGCGCGACGTCGGTCGGGTACCAGAACTCAACCTCGACGGGCAGCGTCAGCCCAGCCTGCCTGAGCAGCGCCTTCGCCTTGGCGGGGCTGTACGGGTACTTGGTGACGGTCGTCGAGTACCCGAGTACCGATGGCGGCTGGAACTGGCTCGCAACGACGCCTCGCCCGGAGTAGAACGAGCGGACGACGCCGGCACGATCGAGCCCGTGCGCAACGGCCTGTCGGACGCGGACGTCGTCGAACGGCTTGACCGCCTGGTTGATCGTGACGTACCCGACGTTGAATGACGGGCGGTCGACGACCTTCAGCTTCGACGAGTTCTTGAGGGTGGCGACATCCTGTGGCTCGACGTTGTCATACCCCTGAATCTCACCGGTCTGGAGCGCCTGAAGCCGCGCGGCGTTGTCCGAGATCGCCCGGATGATCACCCGGCGGAGGAGCGCTTTCTTGCCCCAGTAGCCGTCGTTTCGGATGAGCACGAGCTTGTCGCCGATCTTCCACGACTCGAGCTTGAACGGGCCTGTGCCAACGGCCTGCCCACCGGGCGTGCCGTATGTCCCGAGCGGGACGAAGACCCCGTCCGATGTGAGCTTCCCCTTGTCGGCGCCGTACTGCTTCAGCGCCGCCGGGCTCTGGATCGCGAATGGGGCGAGGGTCATCGCACCGAGGAACGGCGCGAACCGTCGCTTCAGGTTGATAACCGCCGTCGAGGCATCTTGCGCCTTGCAGTTGCGGTACAGCGCATCCTTCGGCCCTGGAGAGCCCTTCTCGGGCTTCGCGAAGCCACCGAAGACGACGTTGTAGTAGTACGAGGCCGCGTCGGACTGCAATGCGCCGGTGAAGTTGTTCCAGCGGTCGAAGTTCGCGCACACGGACTTCGCATCGAACGGCGTTCCGTCGTGGAAGCGGACGTTCTTGCGGAGCTTGAAGGTCCAGTTGAGCCCATTGCTCGAGGACTTCCATCCCACCGCAAGACCGGCAGTGAGCTTGGTCGTCCCTGGGATCTGCGAGACGAGCGTCTCGTAGATCTGGATCTGCGGGCGGAACGACTCGCCGTCCGATGTCACTGCCGGATCCAGCGATACAGGGTCCGCCGAGGCGGCGAAGACGAGCGTGTCGCTCGCGCTCCCTCGCGATGTGGCAGCGACCGCGCCAGCCACTAGCGCTAACGCGGCAACACCGCACAGCGCTCCGAGCTTCATGAATCTCCTGCGCATCGTGCTCCTTTCGGAAAGCCGTGCCCTCCTGACACAGGCCGCGGAGTATGACGGGTGTCGACCAACGTTGTTGGTCAGAGGCGGCAACGCGGCTCCAAACGACGAGAAGAGGGCCCGTCTCCGGGCCCTCCCATCAGGTTCGTGAGGTTGGCGGGTTACGCGGCGGCGAGCGAGGCGAGCTCGCGAAGCGCGGCGAGCCGGCTCAGCGCCTGCCCTTCGAGCTGACGAACCCGTTCACGCGTCAATTCGAGCTCGTGTCCTATCGCCTCAAGCGTCCACGGCTCGCCCTCGAAGCCGAAGCGCAGTTCAAGGATCCGTCGCTCCCGCTCGGGCAATGCATCGAGCGCCCGGCGCACACCCTGGCGGCGAAGCGACTCCTCCGCCTCCTCGAATGGATCGGCGGCCTCGCGATCGGCAAAGAGATCGCCAAGCTCGCCCTCGTCGTCAGCCCCGACCGTCTGGTTCAGGGAGACAGACGCATGGGCTGCACCCAGCGCCTCCTCGACGTGCTGGATCGGCAGGCCAGTCGCCTCGGCGAGCTCCTCCTTGGTCGCTTCGCGGCCAAGCTCAACCTCAAGCCGACGGGCCGCACGCGTGAGCTTCTGCTGCCGCTCGACGACGTGAACGGGCACGCGAATCGTGCGGGCGTGATTCGCTACTGCGCGCTGCACGGACTGGCGGATCCACCACGTTGCGTACGTCGAGAACTTGTATCCGCGGCGCCAGTCGAACTTCTCGACGGCGCGGTTGAGACCAAGCGTGCCCTCCTGGATGAGATCAAGGAACGGCACTCCAAGTCCCCGGTAGCCCTTCGCGATAGACACGACGAGGCGGAGGTTCGACTCGATCATGTGCCGCTTGGCGGTGGGGTCGGCACGCTCGATCCGCTTGGCGAGCTGCACTTCCTGGGCGGCGGTCAGGAGCTTGTGCTTCCCGACGTCCGCCAGAAACAGTTGAAGCGAGTCCGCGGCGCCGCTCAGAGACTCGGAGGCCCAGACAGCTGCCTCTCGGGCCTCCTTTTCGCGCTCCTTCTCATCGGTAAGGGCTTTGGGCACGCCGATCTCGAGACCCATCGCCTCAAGCTCGCGGGTGATCTGCTCCATCTCTTCGTCGGCGAGCTCCTGCTCGGTCGCGAACAGCTCAAGCTCGGTGGGCTCTACCCAACCGCGCTCCTCCGAGCGTTCGACGATGCCGCGCAGCTGCTCTGTTTCGAACAGTTCAATAAGCTGATTCTGCGTCAAACCGGGATCAGTCCTTTCGCGACATACGGCGGAGCACAATGTTCTCTGAGTGTATGCGGGAAACGCTCTTTGCTCCAGGGCAACCGGGGTCGTGTGACCTGTCACAAACTCGAACGTACGCTGCTATTCGTGTATTCCGTGTGGCGGTCCGATCGGGATCGAGTGGCAGCGCACGGTGGGCGAGTGGTGACAGCCCTGCGGGCGCCGATCGACCCGACGGACGGTCGACCATATCAGGGTCGGCCGCTGACGCCAAACCATAACCCTCATCCGGTGGATTCATCGAACGCCCTTACACAATGATCACGCGTGGACAGCGCGCATTGGCAGGCGGCGCTGTCCGGATTGTGTGAAGACTCGCTACTTCCGTTTGCGAGTGGTGGTGCGGCGCTTGGGTGTCGAGGGGCCCTTAGCTCGACGCTCGGCGAGAAGCTCAAGAGCGCGCTCCATCGTCAGCGCCTCGGGCTCGTCTCCGCGGCGAAGACTCGCGTTGGTTTCGCCATCTGTGACGTACGGGCCGAATCGGCCTTCCTTCACGATCAGCGGACGACCTGATGCAGGATCGGGGCCAAGCTCCTTGAGCGGCGGCTTCGCTTCGCCGCGACCGCGGCGCACCTTCGGTTGGGCGAGCACCTCAAGCGCCTGCTCGACCGTGAGCGTGAGAAGTTGGTCTTCGGACTCAAGCGAGCGCGTCTCGGCGCCGCGCTTCACGAATGGGCCATAGCGACCGTTCGCGACGACGATCTCTTCGCCATCGGTCTCGAGTGTCCGGGGGAGAGTGATCAGATCGACCGCCTGCTCGAGCGTGATCGTGTCGAGCGACATCGTCTTGAACAGCGACGATGTCCGTGGCTTGCCGTCAGTTCCCTCAGCAAGAACCTCCGTGACGTACGGGCCATACCGGCCGTCCTTCGCGACGAGGACAAGACCTGTAGTCGGGTGGGCTCCGAGCTCGCGGTCACCGGATGGCCGCGACAGCAACTCCTCAAGGAGCGCCGGCGTGAGCTCGTCGGGTGCGAGGTCGTCGGGGACGCTGACCCGGGCATCACCCTTCTCGATGTACGGCCCATACCTGCCGACGCGAACGACCACATCCGAACCGGGGATTTCGATCGAGTTCACAGCGCGCGCGTCAATCTCGTCGAGTTGGTCGGTAACGAGTGCATGAAGCCCGTTCGATCCATCCCCCTTGTAGAACCGCCGCAGCCATTCCACGCGGCCCTCGTCGCCTGCTGCGATGCGGTCGAGATCGTCCTCCATCCGTGCCGTGAAGTCGTAGTCGACGAGCCGACCAAAGTGCTGTTCGAGCAGCTTTGTCACCGCGAACGCGAGGAAGGTCGGGACGAGCGCCGTCCCTTTCTTGAAGACGTACCCGCGGTCGAGGATCGTGCCCATAATCGCCGCGTACGTCGAAGGTCTCCCGATCCCTCGATCCTCGAGCGCCTTCACGAGCGTCGCCTCGGTGAACCGGGCCGGCGGGCTCGTCGAGTGCCCGTCTGCCTCGAGCGAACGCGCCTGGAGCTCCTGACCAACCTGCAGCGCGGGCAGCCGTCGCTCTTCGTCTTCCTCGCTCGGCTCGTCCTTGCCTTCCTCGTACGCTTTGAGGAAGCCTGGGAAGGTGATGACGGTGCCGGACGCGGCGAACTCCGCATCCGTTCCCTCTGCAGTTGTCGCACCAAGCCTGATCGACATCGTCTGCCCGCTCGCGTCCTTCATCTGCGAGGCGATCGTCCGCTTCCAGATCAGGTCGTAAAGCGCGTGCTCATCGCGCGAGAGTTCGCGCTCGAGCTCGCGGGGCGTCCGGAATGTCTCGCCTGCCGGGCGGATCGCCTCATGGGCCTCCTGTGCGTTCTTGACCTTCCGCTCGTAGCGGCGCGGCTCCGCAGGAACCGTGTCGGCGCCGTACAGCTCCGCTGCCTGCGCCCGCGCGGCACGCAGAGCAATGTCCGACAGGGTCGTCGAGTCGGTGCGCATGTAGGTGATGTGGCCGTTCTCGTAGAGCCGCTGGGCAACGCGCATCGTGGTCTGTGACGAGAAACGCAGCTTTCGGCTCGCCTCCTGCTGGAGGGTCGACGTCATGAACGGGGCAGCCGGGCGGCGGGTGTACGGCTTCTCCTCGACCGAGCGAACTGCGAACTCCCGACCGTCGAGTGCCTCGGCGAGCGCAGTCGCGCGCTCCTCGTCAAGCACAACGACGCTCGCAGCCGCCTTCCCGTCCGAGCCGAAATCACGGCCTAGCGCAACCCGCGTGCCATCGACTGCGACCAGGCGGGCCTGGAAGGAGCCGGGATCGAAGCTCCCGACAATGTCCCAGTAGGAGGCCGCGACGAACGCCATTCGCTCTCGCTCGCGTTCAACGACAAGCCGCGTCGCGACCGACTGCACCCTCCCGGCAGAGAGGCCTTGCATGACCTTCTTCCAGAGAACAGGTGAGACCTCGTAGCCGTAGAGGCGGTCGAGAATCCGTCGAGTCTCTTGCGCATCGACGAGGTGAACGTCGATCTCTCGTGTCTCGGTTAGAGCACGTTGGATCGCATCCTTCGTGATTTCGTGAAACACCATGCGCTTGACGGGAACGCCCTTCTTTGGCTTCAGCACCTGGTGAAGATGCCAGGCGATCGCCTCGCCTTCGCGGTCTTCGTCCGTTGCGAGCAGGAGCTCGTCGGCGTCAGCGAGCTTCTTGCGAAGGTCGGCGACGACCCGCTTCTTGTCGGCGTCAACGATGTAGTACGGCTCGAAGTCGTCGTCGACTGCCACACCAAGGGTGCCGTAGCGGGCGCGGTCTTCCTTCGGAATCTCTGATGCGCGGTTTGGCAGGTCGCGAATGTGACCGATGCTCGACTCCACGACATAACCCTCGCCGAGGTAGGCGGCGATCGTTTTCGCCTTGGCCGGCGACTCCACGATGACAAGACGAGTGCCCATTTGACGGACGACACGGTAACGGCGTTGTCAACGGCGTGGGTCTGAGACCGCGAAGTATCCTGCTACCCGTGCCCACGAACGCGGATCAGAAAGACGCCTGGGATGCCAGAACGTGTTGTGGATGCACGCTGTTTCGTCCTCCCTCGCCAGGCTACGCGCCGTGTCCGTGCTCGCTGGGTCATCGGATGGCTCGCACCCACCGCGCCCCGGCATGAGCCGTCATGCCGATCCGAGCTCCAAGCCACCGCGCCCGAGCCTTGTGTACCTCATCATCGGAGGGCTCGGCTGGCCCCTACTTCGCATCGTCTTCCGCCAGCGCACGACAGGCGTAGAGAACGTCCCTCGCGAAGGCGGCTGCGTCGTCGCCGCAAACCACTGGTCGAACTTCGACCCCTGGCCGCTCGGGATCCCGCTCTACCCGCGGAGGTTTATGCGGTTCATGGCCAAGTCAGAGCTCTTCTGGCCGCCGCTCGGCTGGATCATCAAAGGTGGCGGCGGCTTTCGGGTTCGACGTGGCCAGCGTGACGACGAGGCAATGGAGACCGCCGTCCGGCTATGCCGAGAGGGGCACGTGGTCGTGATGTTCCCCGAGGGGACGCGGCGGCGGAAGGGGATGCGCAAGAAGTACGAGGCGAAGTGGCATACCGGCGCGGCGAGGATCGCTATAGAGGCTGGCGTGCCGCTCGTTCCCGCTGGAATCACAGGGACCGAGCGGGTCAGTCGGCTTGCGCAGATCAAGGTCTCGTTCGGCCACCCACTCGACCTCAGCGACCTTGGCGGTATCGATCTCACCGAGAACGCCGCGATTGCGACAGAGCGGCTCCGTGTCGAGATCGAACGACTCGAGCTCATGCTGACGTGACGCCAGTCTCAAGACCACTGCTCGCGATCGACGGCGACTCGTTCGCCCACCGTGCCTTTCACGGAGTGCCGCGTTCTGTCCGACGGGCAAACGGCCGCCCCGGAAATCTCCTCACGGGCCTTACCTCGATGGTCATGCGTCTGTGCCAGGCCGAGGCTCCACGAGCGGTGATCATCGGTTGGGACTCACTCGGCGTCCCGACGTATCGCAATGAGTTGCTTGAGAGCTACCAAGGAGGACGAGAGTTCGATCCCGATCTGGTGGAGCAGCTCGAGCTTGCACCTGACCTCTTCGCAAGCGGAGGCATCGTCTGCGTGAAGGCGGCAGGCTACGAGGCCGACGATGTCCTCGCTGCGGCGGTTGCCTCGGAGCGCGAACGCGGAGGAACGACGCTCGTCGCGACGTCGGATCGCGATGCCTTTCAGCTAGCGGCGCCCGACGTGACGATCCTGCAGCCTCAGAAGGGTGTCACCGAGATGGCCCGCATCGGACCTGACGGAGTCCGAGAGCGGTACGGCGTTGAGCCGCACCAGGTGGCCGACTTCATTGCCCTACGCGGCGACCCGTCCGACAAGATCCCCGGCGCCCGCGGCATCGGCGCGAAGACCGCGGCCGTGTTGCTTGCCGATGGGGCCTCGTTGGACGCGTTGCTTGCTGCTGGCCGCTTCCCCGCCGAGGCCGCCGCGCTTCAGATGTACAGGACAATTGCGACGCTCGACGCCGGGGTGCCGCTCCCATCGCTGCCCGACCGGCCACCCGATTGGGCGGCGATCGCAGCCGAGGTGCGGAAGCTCGGACTCGAGCGGCTCGCAGTACGGGTGGAGGCCTCCGCTTGGAGCTGATCTCCCATCCCGCGATGGGGCACCTGCATCCGACCTCCCATCACCACCACCCCGAGCGGCAGGAGCGACTGGCGGGGATCTTGGCGGTACTCGGGCCGGCGCGCGACTGCCGACACGCACGCCGTGAGCAGATCGAGCGGGTTCACACGCCCGACTACGTCGAGGCGGTTGCGACGCTCGAGGACGAGCTGTGGCTCGAAGCAGAGACCTTAGGTGGCCCCACCACGTGGGAGGCAGCAAGGCTCGCGGCCGGTGCGGCACTCGAGGCTGTCGAGTGCGATGGTTTCGCGCTCGTCCGCCCTCCGGGCCATCACGCGATGCCAAGTCATGCGATGGGGTTTTGCGTCTTCGGCAACGCCGCGATCGCCGCGCGCCACGCACAGGATGCCCTCGGTCTCGAGCGCATTGCGATCGTCGATTGGGACGTTCACCATGGAAACGGCACCGAAGCGATCTTTCGCGGTGACGACTCGGTGCTCTTTATCTCGATGCATCAGTGGCCGTTCTATCCTGGCACTGGGGGCACGGAGACGAACGACTCGACAACGCTCAACGTGCCGCTCGCTGCTGGCTCGGATGACGGTGCGTATCTCACGGCCTTCGCGGAGAGAGTTGCCCCCGCGGTCGAGGCCTTCGCGCCTGACGCATTGATTGTCTCTGCAGGGTTCGACGCGCACCTCGACGACCCATTCGGCGACATGGCGGTTACCACCGCGGGCTTCGAGGAGCTGGCGAGGCGCTGTGCCACACTCGCGCCCCGGGTCTCGGCGGTGTTAGAGGGCGGCTACAACCTCGAGACGCTGCCGTCGCTCGTCGAGGCGGCGCTCACCGGCTTCTCCCTGGAAGCAGGGTAAACAGGCGGGGCGGCCAGTGTGCGGCCCGGCCACCCCGCCTCGGTCTCCACCCCGCGCGTATCTGCGGCGAGACATCGCGTGATGCCTCCGATATCGGCGCTCGGTGGCAGCGGCTAGATCGCCCGGGGCCGGGGGATGTGCTCCCTCCAAGATGGGGACTTGCCTGGGTGACGCTCACGCCCGCATCGACACGCTTTGTGACTGCGTTCGCACGGAGCCCCCCAGCTATCTACACAAGTTCTTGACGGTCCCCGGTCCGGGTGAACGAGCGGCTTAGACGTTCGTGCCGGAGAGGCGCTCGAGCGCTTCGCGGCGCGACGACACGCCGAGCTTTCGCAGGAGGCTCTTCACATGCGAGCGCACGGTGTGCTCGGAGATGAAGAGGCGTGTGGCGATCTCCTCGGTCGAAAGGTGCTCATCGAGAAGCAGTAGAACCTCGATCTCTCGGGCTGAAAGTGCCGCTGCGATCTCGTCAGGGACGCCGCCCATTCGTCCGCCTTCGCGGACTCGCTCCAGCAAGCTGCGGGCGACCGTGCCTGAGAGAGCAGCCTCGCCGTGAGCGACACCGCGGAGAAAGTCGGCGATTCGCTCAGGCGCCTCGCTCTTCAGCAGGTACCCCGCAGCACCCGCGCGGATCGCGCCAAGGAGATTCGCCTCGGTGCCCGACGCGGTGAGCACGACGACCTCGCTCTCGGGGGCGGCTTCGCGCAACAGGGGAAGCGCCGTGAGTCCGTCCATTCCGGGCATCGTGAGGTCGAGGAGAACGAGCTCGGGGTTGAGCTCGCGTGCCATCTCGACTGCTTCCTCGCCGTCGCTTGCCTGTCCAACCACGTCGAATCCGTGTTGTTCGAGCAGCGACGAGAGCGCCTCTCGGGTCAACGGATGGTCATCGACGAGCAGGATCCGCTCTGTCACACAGGTCTTATCGGCAGCAACCGTCCTGCCGATGAGAGGGAAAGTGCAATCTCCCATCCGACCCGCTACCTACCGCTCATGGCTGGTGGGTGAACTCGTGCTGATTGCGGCATTGTCGCTCGGCACCGTCGTCCTTTGGGCGACCGACCGGTTGAGCGGGTACGCCGTTCCCGAGGCACGTCTTGCTCTCGACACCGCTGTCGCTGTGGTCGCCGCGATTGTCGCTGTCCTCGCGGCCGTCAGGTTTCTTGTCGGTGGTCGTGCGCTTGACCTGCTGCTCTCCGCAGGCTTTCTGGCTGCAGGTGTCGGTGCGTTCGTGTTCGAGGTCATCCCAACGTTCGGAGCGGCCGGTGCGAGTGCTGCGGATGTGTGGGGTTGGGTCGGGGCAAGTCTCGTCGCCACCGTCTTGATCGCCGCAGCCCCCTTCAGCGATCGCCGCTTCACGCATCGTCGAAGGGCACTCACAATCTCCTGTGTCCTGGTCGTGATCGTGCTCGCGGCGATGGGGGCCATCATCGAAGGATTCAACGCGATCCCCGGTTCGACGGTGGATGGCGCTGCCATCGGCGAGCACCTTGCGCCGGCCTATGCGTTGCTCGCATTTCTCACGCTTGCCGCCGCGATCGGATTCGGTCTGCGCTATCGCCGTCATACAGGCGATCTCGACAGCTGGCTGGCCCTCGCGTTGACGCTCGTCGTGTTTGCCGATCTCCACTACATCCTCGCGCCGGGTGGCGTGAGCGACGACCTCCTGCAAGGAGATTTCTTGCGTCTCCTCTCCTACGCTGTGCTGCTGGTAGGCGTCTGGCGGGCGATCAGTCAGGCCGAGTTCGGTCGCGCCGTCGCCGATGAGCGTGCCCGCGTGGCGGAGGAGATCCACGACGGTCTCGCGCAGTACCTCTTCGCGATTTCGACCCATGTCAGCATGCTCGAGTCGGGGGCTTCCCTTGAGAAGACGCTGCCGAAGCTCAAGGCGGCGGCCACCGCGGCGCAGCATGAGGCGCGTTACGCCGTCCTTGCGCTGGCCTCCGCGGGCGGCACGACACCGTTTGGCGCGGCGCTTCGACGCTATATCGAGGTGTTGACTGCGGACGGCGAGCTTGAGGTCTCGCTCGAGATTGATCGCGCTGTCGCGCTTGCACCGGACGAGCAGATTGAGCTCTTCCGCATCGTTCAGGAGGGTCTTGCCAATGCGCGCAAGCATGCTGGTGCACGGCGCGCCTGGGTCTCGATCGCTCTGCGATCTGGCCGTCGCGTCGTGACCGTTCGCGACGACGGCGTCGGTTTCGAAGGCGAGGAGGCCGGGGGCGGGCAGGGCCTCAAGAGCATGCGTCGTCGCACCGCGGCTATCGAGGGGGGCTTCGAGCTCACGAGCTCTCCCGAGCGAGGCACCGCCATCGAGATCGTTCTGCGCGCCGCGTAGATCGGATGGCGCAAGGCGACTGCTGGCGTTGTCGACACCAAGCGTCGCCGACACCTAGTGTCGGCATCACTAGTGCTGGCAATACCAGACCTCGCCGACAGGTTCGGGCGGCGTCTCCCAAGCACTCGCTTTCACCACCCACGGTCGTGTTCCGCCGACGGAGTTGGTGAGTACCATCTCCCCTGGCAGATGTTCTCGAACGCCCCCGACAGCGACCCCATCGAAACCCAGGAGTGGCTTGACTCAGTCGATGCTGTGGTCGATGCGGATGGGCGTGAGCGGATGGGATTTCTGCTCGATCAGGCGATCGATCACGCGCAGGAGTATGGCGTCAAGGTCTCGGCAGGGCTCTCGACGCCGTACGTCAACACGATCCCTGTCGATGAGGAGCCAGAGCTCCCAGGTGATCCCGAGCTCGAGCGACTTGCTACGGCGCTCGTGCGGTGGAACGCGATTGCGATCGTCCTGCAGGCAAACGCCGAATCGACCGAGCTTGGCGGGCACATCGCGAGCTATCAGTCCGCCGAAACGCTCTACGAGATCGGGTTCAATCACTTCTGGCGCGCACGTTCGGAGAATCACGGCGGCGACCTCGTCTATATGCAGGGGCACTCGTCTCCTGGGATCTATGCGCGTGCCTATCTCGAAGGACGTCTGACCGAGGAGCAGCTCCACAACTTCCGGCAGGAGGTCGGCGGCGGCGGGCTCTCGTCGTACCCACACCCATGGCTGATGCCGGACTTCTGGCAGTTCCCCACGGTGTCGATGGGGCTTGGGCCGCTGATGGCGATCTACCAGGCGCGGTTCCTGAAGTACATGGCTGCGCGGGGGGTGCTCGATCCAGGTGATCGCAAGGTGTGGGCCTTCATGGGCGACGGTGAGATGGACGAGCCCGAGTCGATGGGCGCGATCTCGCTGGCGGGTCGGGAGAAGCTCGACAACCTCGTCTTTGTCATCAACTGCAACCTGCAACGCCTCGACGGGCCTGTGCGTGGCAACGGGAAGATCATCCAGGAGCTTGAGACGAACTTCCGCGGTGCCGGCTGGAACGTGATCAAGGTGATCTGGGGCTCCGGCTGGGATCCGCTGCTCGAGGCCGATACCGAGGGCTGGCTCCATTTCCGGATGGAAGAGGCGGTCGACGGCGAGTACCAGACGTTCAAGGCGAAGGATGGCGCCTACGTCCGTGAGCACTTCTTCGGCAAGTACCCCGAGACGCGCGCGATGGTCGCCGATTGGACGGACGACGAGATCTGGGAGCTCCGTCGTGGGGGCCATGATCCGCAGAAGGTCTACGCGGCGTATGCCGCCGCGATGACGACCAAGGGTCAGCCGACCGTGATCCTTGCGAAGACGATCAAGGGTTACGGCATGGGTGAGGCAGGCGAAGGTCGCAACATCACGCATCAGCAGAAGTCGATGAACGACGAGGCGCGCCTTGCAATCCGCGATCGCCTTGGACTCGAGCTGACCGATGAGGAGGCGACCGGCGCGTTCTTCCATCGTCCACCCGAGGACCACCCGGAGTTGAAGTACCTGCTCGAGCGCCGTGCGGCGCTTGGCGGAAGCCTTCCGGCGCGCTATGGAACCGGCGACCTCCTTCCAGTTCCTCCGCCGTTCCAGAACGTTCTCGAAGGCAGCGGCGAGCGCGAGAACTCGACCACGATGGCGTTCGTTCGGATCCTGAACGCGCTTGTCCGCGACGAGGCGATCGGGCAGCGCATCGTCCCGATCGTGCCCGACGAATCACGCACGTTCGGCATGGAGGGGATGTTCCGCCAGCTCGGGATCTTCTCCCAGGTGGGCCAGCTGTACCAGCCAGAGGACTCCGAGGACTTCATGTTCTACCGGGAGGATGAGCACGGTCAGATCCTCCAGGAGGGCATCAACGAGGCGGGCGCGTTCTCGTCGTGGATCGCAGCGGCGACGTCGTATGCAAACCACGGCGTCACGATGCTGCCCTTCTACATCTTCTACTCGATGTTCGGGTTTCAGCGGGTCGGCGATCTCGCCTGGGCGGCGGGCGATAGTCGGGCGCGCGGGTTCCTCATCGGCGCGACCTCGGGCCGCACGACGCTCAACGGTGAGGGCCTCCAGCACGAGGACGGGCACTCCCACCTCCTAGCGGCGACGATCCCGAACTGCCGAGCCTACGACCCGACCTACGGCTATGAGCTCGCGGTGATCATCCGCGACGGTCTGCGGCGCATGTGTGAGGAGCAGGAGGACGTCTTCTACTACCTCACGGTGATGAACGAGAACTACGCGCAGCCTGCGCTTCCTGAAGGAGCCGAGGATGGGATCTTGCGAGGGCTCTACCTGCTCCGTGATGGCGGCTCAAAGCTCGGGCCACGGGTACAGCTGCTTGGCTCAGGAGCGATTCTGCGCGAAGTGTTAGCTGCTGCCGAGCTGCTCGAATCCGACTTCGACCTCGCTGCTGATGTGTGGAGCGTGACCAGCTTCACCGAGTTGCGACGCGATGGGCTCGCGGCGGAGCGATGGAGCCGTTTGCACCCAACTGAGCCGCCGCGCGAGGCCTACGCGCAGACCGTCCTCCAGGGGCGAGCCGGCCCGTTCGTCGCGGCGACCGACTACATGCGTTCGTTCGCAGACCAGATTCGGCCGTTCGTCCCCGGGAGATACACCGTGCTCGGCACCGATGGATTTGGACGAAGCGATTACCGCACGGCGCTTCGGCGCTTCTTCGAGGTCGATCGCTTCCACGTCGTGATCGCTGCGTTGAAGGCGCTTGCAGACGACGGCATCGTCGAGCCCGCTGTTGTTCAGAGCGCGATCGAGCGCTACGGCGTCGATGCGGACGCAGCGCCTCCCTGGACTGTGTAGGCACCCGGTAGCGAGAGCCAAACGTCTGCCCCGCCGTCAGGGTGGGTCGAGACGTGTGCCGAGCCTCCATGTGCGCGCGCGACCATGTCGACGATCGCGAGGCCAAGCCCTGCACCCTCCGTCGCCTGGGTGTCGTTTCCGCGCGTGAACCGCTCCAGCGCGTGCGGGAGGAGTGACTCCTGGAAGCCGCCGCCCTCGTCGCGCACGTGAATCTCGACCGACTCACCTACGCTCCCAGCAGAAATCGCGATGGTGCCGCCGCCGTGATCGAGGGCGTTTGTGACCAGGTTGGAGAGCGCCTGCTCGAGGCGTAATCCATCGGCTCGGAAGGCGAGATCGGCCCGTGTCGACACGGCAATCTCCCGATTATCGAGCGCCGCCCGGGGACGGAAGCGCGCCGCCACGCGCTCGAGGAGCACTGCTGGGCGCACGTCTTCCAGGAGCAGCGGAACGGTTCCGTCTGCCGCTCGTGCGAGCAGAAGGAGGTCGTCGGCCAGTCGCGACATGCGTTCAACCTCGACGCCCGCGGACTGCAGCGCCGCCTCGAGCTCCGTGGTCGATCGGGGCCGCGCGAGCGCCAGCTCTATCTCGGCACGGAGGAGCGTCAATGGCGTGCGAAGCTCGTGGCTCGCGTCTGCGATGAACGCCCGTTCACGGGCCGCAGTGTCCTCAAGGCGCGTGAGCATGACGTTGAGCGTCTCCGAAAGCCGCCGCAGCTCGTCGGCCGCTGGCGGGACGGGAAGCCTCCGACCTGGCTCGGTGCCCGACACCGTTTCGGCCTCGGCCCGTATCGCCTCCACGGGCCGCAGCGCTGCGCGGGCGACGAAGTAGCCCAATGCCGAGCTTGCGATCAGGAGGATCGGGCCGAGGATGAGAAGCAGCCGGCGAAGGTTGCGAAGCGCCTCGTCGCGGTCGGCGAGCGACGCGCCGACGACAACCACTCGTTGCCCGTCTGGAGAGGAAACGCGGGTGGCGAGAACGCGCACGGTTCCCTCCACCCCCGGCACGCCCGACCTCTCGACAACCAACGTCTGAGATCTGTCGAGGGCGGCGATTTCTGCAGGGCTGATGGCAGCTGGCTCATCACCATCGACAACATTGCCGGAGCCGTCGAGCACCTGTGCGATGGTCTCGTCCGCTTCGGCCAACGCCGATTGCGGCCCGACCCCCGTCGCCCCTCGTCCAACGAGGGTCGCAACGTTTGCGAGTCGGGCCTCGAGCCCGGTCGTAACCGTGTCATCGAGCGATGACGCCATACGGCTGTGGATGACGACGCCGACGATGCCTACCATCAGCGCGCTGGTGAGCGCAAAGGTGAGAGTCAGTCGAGCTCGTATCGGAAGGCGGGTCACGAGGCTTCCCCTCCATCGCGTCTGATGCGATACCCGACCCCTCGCACCGTCTCAATGGACTCCTGCCCGAACGGCCGGTCGATCTTCTCACGCAGGTATCTGACGTAGACGTCGACGACGTTCGACCGACTCTCATACGCCTGATCCCAACAATGCTCGACCAGGAGGTCACGCGACAGCACCTGGCCGGGGTGGCGCATGAGGAGCTCGAGCAGCGCGAACTCCTTTGTCGAGAGGTCAATCTCAATCTCGCCGCGGTGCACACGCCGTGCGGCGGGATCGAGCGTGAGATCGCCAGCCTCGAGGACGGCCGGGCGTTCCGCTGTCCCCCGGCGCGCCAACGCGCGGAGGCGAGCAAACAATTCGGCCAGCGAGAACGGCTTCGGGAGGTAGTCGTCGGCGCCCGCGTCGAGCCCCTCGACGCGATCCTCGACAGCGTCGCGTGCCGTGAGCATGAGCACGGGCGCCCAACGACCGGCCTTGCGGAGACGGCGACACACATCGAATCCGCTCGCGCCGGGAAGCCCGACGTCCAACACGATCGCGTCGTACTCCGTCGCGACCGCCATGCGGAATCCCTCGTCGCCGTTGCGGGCTATGTCGACCGCAAGGCCCTCCTCGGTGAGAGCGCGGCGGACGAGGCCGATGAGCTTGGGATCGTCGTCGACAACGAGAATGCGCATCACCCACATTGTGGGTGATGAAATGAGAGCGCGATGAGAGGCGACCGGCCGGTTGAGGGAGTGACACCTGCCGAGGTTCGGGAGGTTGCATCAGCGTTGCCGCGTGCGGTGGAGGCGTTTGTGCGCGGCCGGGTGAAGTTCCGCGTCGGACGAATCGTCTTTCTCACCCTTTCACGGGATGAGACTCTCATTGGGTTTGGATTTCCGAGAGAGTGGAGGGAGGCATTGGTGATCGATCGCCCTGACACGTTCCTCATGCCGCGCGAGTCGGATATGCGCTACCAGTGGGTCGTCGCGCGCCTCGCGATGCTCGATGCGGTTGAGATGCGAGAGCTTGTGATCGACGCGTGGGCGATGTGTGTACCCGCGAAGGTCTCTGCCCCGTACGTCAGCACCGACTAGAGGCGCGATCCGACCGCGCCGAGCGGATGGGTACGCCGGCGCGGCGGTCCACCTCGAAACCTGTAACGATCCCCTGATCTATCCGGTCAAGCGAGTCCGAGGCACGTCCCTTTGGTGAAGCAGGACAGCCTGCGTTCGGCCCCAGGCTCTTGACCCTCAGCGCGCGAAAGGAGCCAGTACCCATGAATCCGAATCCAAACAAGGCTCTCTGGGAGAAGGGTGACTTCACTCGTATCGCAGCGAGCATGAGGGGGAGCGGTGAGGCCCTCGTCGCGAAGCTTGGAATCACGAGCGGGCTCGACGTCCTTGACCTCGGATGTGGCGACGGAACCACTGCCGTGCCTGCCGCCAGGCTTGGGGCCAACGTGCTGGGCGTCGACATTGCCAGCAATCTCGTCGAAGCAGGCAACGCACGAGCGCAGGAACTCGGTCTCGCTAACTGCAGGTTTCAGGAAGGTGACGCGACGGACCTGCACGAGCTCGAGGACGACCGCTTCGACCTCGTCATCAGCATATTCGGAGCGATGTTTGCGCCGCGGCCATTCGACGTGGCCAAGGAGCTCGTCCGAGTTACGCGTCCCGGCGGCCGGATCGTGATGGGGAACTGGAT
>JANNQQ010000100.1:0-2230 GCA_031400835.1 Actinomycetes bacterium
GCTCGCCCAATAGGAACGCTTGAATCGAACGATTCATGCTGTCAATCAAATCGGAGTGCTTCGACCCGATGATTTTCTTCGGCGAGGACTCGCTGCGCCGCGCGATTCGGGAGTACGTCGCGCACTACCACGCCGAGAGGAACCACCGAGGACTCGCCAACGCACTCATCGAGCCCGAAGCGATTGGAACGGGTTCCGGACCGGTTCGATGCCGCGAACGACTTGGCGGGATGCTGCGCTACTACCATCGAAACGCGGCCTAGCATCTTCGGGATTTCACACCCCGCATTGCGGCGACGCCTCGTTGCCGACGCTTGCGTATGTTCGCAACGTTCGCGACTCGACTGCAGCATGGGCCGAACTCTGCGACGTTTCCACGGATCACACGGGAACTCCTTGTCGACGGAATCCTGATCTGGCCGCTCTCGAACCTCGGATCAAGTGTCGCGCGAGTAAATGGACCAGACGGGCTCGTGACCTGCAGGAGCCCTCCGGCTGTCCGGCTGAGCGAGGCCGTGACGGCTGTTTCCTGGCAGGACTTGGCCGCGGCGATCGGCGCATCCTCGGCGTGAGGGACACCCCGATGGGCCCTGCGGCGCTTCTCGGGGCTACGGTTTGGTCCGATTGTCGAGGTAAAGACTGACGAGGCGTGCGAATTCCGCGAAGTCGTCGAGACGGTCGTTGAGCAGGCGGTGGACGATCGTGAGATCCACATCCAGGTAGCCGTGGACGATCACGTTACGGAAGCCGGCCACGGGGCGAAACCGTATCGCGAACCCGGCCGGAAGAACCCCGAGATCGGAAAGTTGGTCAATGGCGGTCGCGTAGTCCGGAACGTCTCGTCCCGCGCTCGCGGCGAGGTGCGTTGCGACATCGAGCGCGTTCTGGGTGCATAACTGGAGGCCTCGTTCCACCACCCAGCGTTCATCTCGATTCGACTGCAGCTCATCGACCGGACGCCCCTGGTGCTTTCTCAGCGTCTGAAGCGCTTGGTCGAGAGCCAGCAGATGCCGCCTTACGACCGAAGCGTCGAGTTCGCCGGGACTCATCGTCCGAAGCTCCCGTCTTCGATTCGCGCCGCGTGCGCGACATCGATCTTCCGTAGATGGGGTACGTAATCGCAGTATCTGGAAAGAGCCCGGCCTTCTCGCGTCGTCGTGGCCGCCGCGTCTCGTGTGCACAGCCGCAACCCGTCCCGCAGCACCCTGTGATACAAAAGCGGCGGGGCGTGATTGAGAACGACGACATCTACGTCATTACGCCGCAGTAACGCCACGAGTTCGGCCGTCAGCTCTGTCGCGTAGCCGAAGGGGGAATCCGCCAAGCGATCGCGGTCGACGCAAACCGCCACGTCGATATCGCTGTGCGGCTGAACGCCCTGGCGGGCCTGGGAGCCGAAAAGGTAGGCCTCGAGGATCTCCGGCTTCGCACCGAGACATCGCTTCAGGCTCTCGATGAGCCGCTCATGGTCTGCGAACATGTGAGCAGTATCGGCCGAGGCGGACCGCGGAGCAACAACGAGGAGCGGACACCCGGATGGACACCTGAGAACCCAGGTTCCTCGCATAGAATCACGGATGAGCTTCATCAAGTACGGACCCACCTCTTGCCGCTTTCCTCTGGAGACCGCCTCGGCCCCTACGAAATCGTCGCCAAACTCGGCGAGGGCGGAATGGGCGAGGTCTATCGCGCGCGCGACCAGAAGCTCGGGCGCGACGTCGCGATCAAGGTCCTTCCCGCGGACGTGGCAGCCGACACGGAGCGCGGCGCCCAGTTCAAACGGGAAGCGCAGGTGCTCGCGTCGCTCAATCACCCGAACATCGCCGCGATCTACGGCCTGGATGAAGCGGACCACAAGCCTTTCCTGGTTCTCGAGCTGGTCGAAGGGGAAGACCTGGCCGAGCGATTGAAACGCGGCCCAGTCCCCACCGACGAAGCGCTCGAGATCGCGAAGCAGATCGCCATCGCCCTCGAAGACGCGCACGAGAAGGGGATCATCCACCGCCAGTTCCTGATGGGACTCCCAGGGGTGGACCGGGGTCAGATCCGCGAGTACTTTGAGAGATCCGGACAAGTGGAGCGCTTCCATGAACTCGAACGATCCCTCTGAGTTGCTCGACCTCGAACGCGGGTTACCGACCGCCGGGCGGGACGTCGACGCGCTCAGGGCCATTCCGCGTGAAAGCCTCCCCGAGCACATGGCGCCTACCGTCGCCGTCGTCACCGCAAG
>JANNQQ010000101.1:0-3337 GCA_031400835.1 Actinomycetes bacterium
CACGCCGTGCCAGAGATCGTCACGGGCAAGCCCATCTCGATCGGTGGTTCTGTCTTCCGTCACGAGGCGACCGGCGCCGGCGTGGTCATGGTTGTCGCGCGCGCATGCGAGCGCCTGGGTTGGAAGCTCGCAGAGCAGCGCTGCGTTGTTCAGGGCTTCGGAAACGTGGGTGGGATCGCCGCTCAAGAGCTCGTCGATCGTGGAGCCACGGTTCTCGCGGTCTCTGACGTTTCGGGTGGCGTCTTCGATCCGAACGGACTCGATATCCCGACCATGAGCGCGCACGCGCGACAGCACGGGTCGCTCGAGGGCTGGACGGCTGGTTCGCGCGTGTCCAACGAGGAGCTCCTCGAGCTCGAATGCGACATCCTCGTGCTCGCCGCCCGCGAAGATCAGGTTCACGCCGACAACGCAGCGCGCCTGCGCTGCAAGCTCATCGCCGAGGGCGCGAATGGGCCGACCTCGCTTGAGGGTGACGAGGTACTCCGCCTGCGGGGGATCCCGGTTCTCCCGGACATTCTCACGAACGCTGGCGGAGTGACGGTCTCGTACTTCGAGTGGGTACAGGATTTGGGTCGGCTGTTCTGGGGTCGCGATGAGATCCGGGCGAAGCTGGCGGAGAAGCTCAACGATGCGTTCGACCGGGTCTGGTCGATCTCGCACGAGCGGGCTGTCCCCTTGAGGACAGCAGCACTTGTCGCAGGGATTCGCGAGGTGTCGACAGCGCTCGAGGCACGTGGGCTGTACCCGTGAGCGACCGCGTACGCGACGCGATGATCACCGAGCCGCGGTCTCTTCCAGACACGGCCTCCGCCCGCGATGCGGGTGAGGTGCTCTCGCCGCCCGAGGTGCGCGCGGTCTACGTCGTTGATGATGCCGGCGGGCTGACCGGAGTGATCACCAGGAAGACGCTCGTCGCACGCGTTGTCGCCGCTGGCCTCGATCCAAACACGACGACGCTCTCCACGATCACCGAGCCGCCGTACTACACGATCGATGCCGACGCTGCCCTCGATGTGGCCTTCCAGTTTCTCGAGGACCGCGATGCCGAGCGCGTACCCGTTGTCGAGGCTGGGCGGCTTGTCGGTGTTCTCTCGCGTTCGATCCTGAAGCGGCGCCTCGCCGAGGACGAAGAACTGCCGGCCGACCCGTCCGTCATCTAGAGGCTCCGACATACGGGCCGGCGCTCACAGCGGACCTGCTGTGGCTGAGTCAGTCGCCTGTTGGCTCGAGCGCAACGAGCGCCGCGGTAGCGATCGAGACAGCGTCGATCCCATACGCCGCGTACACCTCCGGCTGCGAGCCTGCCTGCCCAAACGTGTCGACGCCAAGTGGAACGCAGCGCCCTCCGAGCGCCGCACCTACGAACGCGAGGGCGTGGCTCGCCCCGTCGATCACCGTGACGATGGGTAGTGCCTGCTCGTCCTCGTTGAGGAGCGATTCGAGGTGCGACCGTCCTGCCGTAGGAGCACCGCGGAGGGGAGCCGAGCGGGCGTGTTGCCACTCACGATAGAGGCGATCAGGGCTTGAGAGGACGAGCACGGTTGCCTCAACACCTTCGGCGGTCGCAAGTGCGTCGGCCGCCGAGAGCACCTCGGGCACCATTGCCCCGCAGGTTGCGAGTATCACGCGATCCTCCGCCGGTTCTGCGTCGCGCAGTCGGAATCCCCCACGCACGACATCTTCCCTCACTGCGTCCTCGCCGCGCCGCGCGACCAGTGCGGCGAACGGCGCCTGGTCGATTGGCTTTGTCGAAAGGCGGAGATAGAGCGCCTCGCCGTCTGGCTCCTGCATCCGCCGGAGTCCGTCGAGGAGCAGCCACTCAAGCTCGCGGGCAAAGCACGGCTCTGCGTAGGTCAGTCCGGGTGTCTCGATCCCGATCCCGGGCGTGTTGAGCGACTGATGCGCGCCGCCTTCGCGTGAAAGCGAGATGCCTGACGGGGTGCCAACGAGGATGAAGCGCGACCCCGAGTAGGTGCTGTACACAATGCCCTCAAGTGCACGCATCACGAAGGGGTCGTACAGCGTTCCAATCGGGAAGAGGCGCTCGCGCTGGTAGTCCCACGTGAGTCCGAGTTGTCCCAGCGCAAGGACGAGGTTCATCTCTGCAATCCCCATCTCGAGGTGCTGGCCTGTCGGTCCCACACGCCACTTGAGTGGCGAGTCGTCCATCGCGTCGTAGACGGGTTCCTCCTCGGGGCCCCACACGCCCGTCTTGTTGATGAACCCCCCGAGGCTCGTTGAGACAGACACATCGGGTGAGAGAGTGACGAGGCGTTCGCCAACTCCCTCGACGCGGGAGAGATCGAGCAGGATCCGCCCGAATGCAGCCTGCGTCCCGATCGGCGCCGGGTCGCGATCGGTTAGGCGAGTGGGGATCTCGAAGGTCGCCGCGGCACCGCGTTCGCCGCGGTCGAGCCGTTCACGCGCCGTAGCCAGGGCCAAACCTTCGGGGGTGTCGGCCCCGAATCCGTCCCATTCGGTCTCGAAGGTACGTCCCATCTCGTCCCGGAAACGGTCGATTTGCTCTCCGTTGAGGAGCGCCGAGTGGTTCTGCGGCCGCCCCGCGATCTCGAGGTTGTAGCCCTTGATCGTGTACGCGAAGATGACTGTTGGTCGATCAGGTGTCTCACGCGCCCGAGCGAAGGCGTCCAGCACGTCGCCGAGATCGTGTCCACCGAGATCGCGCACGAGTCGTGCCACACCACCCTCGTGCCGGTCGAGCACCCGCGTCAGGCGCGATCGCTCACCGTCCGCGAACGGCTCGAGCACCGTCCGTCGGACGACCTCGTCGGTCGCGCCGAAGAGCGCCTGGTACTCCTCGTTCGGCATCCCATCGATCCGCTGTCTGAGGAGGTCGCCGCCTTCCTCGGCGAACGCCGCCCGCAGGCGTCGGCCGTACTTGAGCTCGATGACCTCCCAACCGTTCGTGCGGAACTGCGCCTCAAGCTCGGCTGCACGGATCCCGGGGATGACGCGATCGAGGCTCTGGCGGTTGAGATCGACGATCCACAGAACGTTGCCGAGTCGGCGTGCCAAAGGCTCCGCCAGCGCCTCCCAGATGTTCCCCTCATCGAGTTCGGCGTCGCCAAGC
This sequence comes from Actinomycetes bacterium, assembly GCA_031400835.1. GTDB lineage: Bacteria > Actinomycetota > Thermoleophilia > Gaiellales > Gaiellaceae > Gaiella. The sequence goes on from JANNQQ010000101.1 coordinate 3,095, forward strand.
AGCGAGATGAATCGCCCGCCGGTTGAGCCGCCGACGTGTGTGTCGACATAGCGGTCGGCCAGTGCGCCAAACAGCGGAGCCGCGCTACCGAGCCCCACCGAGCCCGTCGAAAAGTCGACAGGGAATGGATCCTTCGTCCGGCTGGGGTAGCTCTGGAGACCGCCAAAGTCGCGCAACCGAGTCAGGTACGACCGGTCGAGCCGGCCCAGCAGGTACTCGAGCGCGTGCATGACCGGCGACGCG
>JANNQQ010000102.1:0-18397 GCA_031400835.1 Actinomycetes bacterium
GGTGAAGAGCCTGATGGAGTCGGTCAACCTCGACACCGGGTCGGAGATGAGCGTCGACCTCGAGCGCCGCGTCGTCATCGCACCAGACGGACGCGAGATCTCGTTCGAGATCGACGAGACGACGAGACACCGGTTGCTCGAGGGCCTCGATGACATCGCCTTGACCCTTGACCACGAAGATGCGATCTCCGCCTACGAAGGAAGGCCTGTGCCTTGACCACGATCGCGGTACTCCCCGGGGACGGAATCGGTCCCGAGGTCGCCGCCCAGGCGATCCGGGCTCTCGATGCATTGGGGCTCGACCACACCTCACATCCGTTCGGAGGCAACGCGATCCTCGCGCAGGGCACGCCCCTCCCCGACGAGACCCTCGCGGCCTGCCGCGAGGCCGATGCCGTGCTCCTCGCCGCGGTAGGGCTTCCCGAGCTAGAGGGCAAACCCGTGCGGCCGGAGCAAGGGCTGCTGGGTCTGCGCAAGGAGCTCGACGTCTTCGCGAACCTCCGCCCTGCGCGCGCAGACGGCATCGACATGCTCATCGTGCGCGAGCTGGTTGGCGGCCTCTACTTTGGCGCCAAGGGCGAACGTGATGACGGCACGTGGTTCGACACGTGCGAGTACACCCGTCCTGAGGTCGAGCGGATCGCACGCGTCGCCTTCGAGATCACCAAGGAGAAGGGCGGGCGCCTGACGTCGGTCGACAAGGTGAACGTGATGCACACCTCGCGTCTCTGGCGCGATGTTGTCAGCACCATGGGGGCGACGGATTATCCCGGCGTGCCGCTCGAACATGCCCTTGTCGACTCCTTCGCGATGACGATCGTCACGGCTCCCGGGTCGATCGACGTGGTCGTCACGGAGAACACCTTCGGTGACATTCTCTCCGACATCGCAGCGGCGGTCACCGGCGGTCTGGGTCTCGCCGCATCGGCGTCAATCGGGGCCGGCGGGCCAGGGATCTTCGAGCCCGTCCACGGCTCTGCCCCCGCGATCGCGGGCCAGGGGGTCGCAAACCCTGCGGCGATGCTGCGCTCGGTGGCGCTGATGCTGCGCCACGGGCTCGATCGGGCCGCCGATGCCGCCGCGCTCGAGAAGGCAATCGAGGAGGCGCTCCTCGAGGCTCCGACGCCCGACCTCGGTGGCGGCGCAACAACAGCCGAGCTGGGCGACGCTGTGTTGCAGCGGCTCGGCGTTTAGGCGGAACTCACTCTTCCGAAAGGCCAGCATGACCCCCGACGACAACACCGTTGCCTATCCCGGCCGTGAGGGCGCGCATACGGCTGCTGCCTGCGATCGGCTCTTCCCGGCGGCGCGGCTTTTCTCGCACCCGAACTTCAGCGAGGTCGTCGCCGCGGTCGTCAGCCGTGAGTGCACCTATGGAGTGCTACCGATCGAGAGCTCGCTCGCCGGACCCGTCAACGAGACGCATGACCTTCTCTATGACTCACCCCTCTCGATCATCGCCGAGGCGATCCTGCCGATCCGGCACTGTCTCGTGGGTATCGCCGGGACACGCCTCGAGGAGATCCGTGAGGTCCGCTCGCACCCGATGGCGCTTGATCAATGCCGAGGTCTCCTCACCCGGCTGCCCGGGGCAACCGCAACGGTGGCACCGATGACCGACTCTGCGGCGGCGAGCGTTGCAGAACTCGGTGACGCAACCGTGGTTGCGATCGCAAGCTCCCGTGCTGCGCGACTTCACTCGCTCGAGGTTCTCGAAGATGACATCGGCGACCACATCGCCTACACCCGTTTCGCAGCGCTTGCGCCCTACACCCGACTCGACCGGCGCCACGGAGAGTGGCGTACCGCGCTGACCTTTGAGACTCACCACAAGCCCGGCGCTCTCCATGCCGCGATCGAGCCACTGGCGCGACGCGCGATCGACATGGTTCAGCTCGTGTCGCGCCCGATCCCAACCCGCCCGTTCGACTACCGGTTCGACTGCGTACTGGGAGGGCATCCGCTCGACGCAGACGTGTCGGGGGCGCTTGCCGACATGAGCGTCGAGACAGCCCGACTCCGCGTGATCGGCTCATACCGCGCGGATCGCGAGGAAGGCTGGCAGACGGTCGCAGCGTGATCTGTGTCGTAGGCTCTCAAGCATGACAACACGTCTCCCCTCCGCCCCACTGGCGACCTCTGTCGACGGGCGTGCATTCGAATACGTCGTGCCCATCGACCTCCTCGACGTGCGGACGGGTGGGTACGTTGTCCTCGAACCCACATCCGGTGGTCGCTTCGGCCAGGTCACCGAGATCGCATCGATCGGACGGACAGCGGGTGAGGCGATGGCACACGTGACCGGACGCGTTCTGGCAGGTCCGGACGGCCCGTTTAACGACGCCGTCCCCCGGGCCGCCTCAACCACCGAGATCGCCTCGTGGTTCGAGTCGGTCCGACCGCCACGCGCGTCGCTTGCGGTTGGCACGCTCGCCGGGTCTGAAGAGGTGCCGCTGACACTCGATGCCGGCGCCTTCGACCGGCACACGTTCCTGTGCGGCCAGTCCGGCTCAGGGAAGACATATGCGCTTGGGACGATCCTCGAGCGCCTGCTTGTCGAGACGTCGCTCCGCATCGTGATCCTCGACCCCAACTCAGATTTCGTACGGCTCAACGAGCTACGCGCCGACGCGCCAACTTCGGTTGCGGCTCGCTTTGACGCAGCTGCGACAGGGGTCACAATCCGTCGCGGTGCGGGCGCCGGAGCCGAGCGGCTCCACGTCCGTTTCCGCGACTTCGACGCCGCCGAACAGGCTGCGGTGCTGCGCCTCGACCCGATTGCGGATCGCGACGAGTATGCGGCACTCGCCGAGGCGCTCGAAAGTCCCGACCTGATCGCATTGGGCAACATCCGCGATACGGTCGACCGACTTTGGGCACACCCCGACCCACTCCACTCCCTTGGGGTCAGAGCCCGCAACCTCGGCGTCGACAGTTGGAACGTGTGGTCCGACGGAGACCCGGACTCACTCGCGGAGCTGGTAGCGCCCGGTGGTCCGCGGTGCGTCGTCGTCGATCTCGGCTCGCTCACGACCCGGGATGAGCAAGCTGTGGCGGCCGAGGCGGTGCTTGCGGCGCTCTGGCGAGGGCGGGCAGCGCGCGAGCCGATCCTGATCGTCATCGACGAAGCGCACAACGTCTGCCCAGGAACACCAGACACTCCCCTTACGGCGCTCGCGACCGAGCACGCCGTGCGGATCGCAGGCGAAGGTCGCAAGTTTGGCCTCGTCCTGCTCGCCGCGACGCAGCGACCCCAGAAGGTCCACGAGAACGTTGTCTCCCAGTGCGACAACCTGGTGCTGATGCGAATGAACTCTCGAGCCGATCTGGGCGCGCTTTCCGACGTGTTTTCCTTCGTGCCTCACCCGCTCCTCGCGCTTGCCATGGAGTTCGCGCAGGGCGAGGCTGTTCTTGCCGGCAAGCTCGTTCCGAGTCCAACGCTTGGGCGGTTTGGTCCCAGGTGGTCGGTCGAGGGCGGGGCAGACGTCCCGACGGACTGGGCCGCGCAGCGCTGACGTCCCGCGTCACCGGCACGATGTCGGGATGCGCGTAACGCTGTGTGATGTTGGCCCACGAGACGGGCTCCAGAACGAGCCCTCGACACTTCTCCCCGCGATACGCGCCGAGCTGTGCGGTCGCCTCGCGGTCGCCGGCCTCCCTCTCGTCGAAGCGGTCAGCTTCGTCCGCGACGACCTCGTGCCTGCGATGGCGGGTGCCGAGGAGGTCGCGAGCGCCCTCCCGCAGGTCGAGGGAACGCAGTACGCCGGCCTCGTTCTCAATGAGCGCGGATACGACCGGTTGCGCGCCAGCGGACTCAAGGCCGTCCACCTGTCCTTCGGAGCGACAGCGTCGTTCCAGGATCGCAACGCCGGTTCAGCGCTCGAGGAGGGTGTCGCGCGAGCCACCCGGATCGCCGAAAGGGCACGTGCAGACGGGCTAAGCGTCGCCACAATTATCTCGTGCGCCTTTGGCTGTCCGTACGAAGGTCGGGTCGATCCCGGCGTCGTCTACGACCTGGCAGGACGAGCGGCCACCTTCTCGGAGGTCGTTGTCCTCGCGGACACGATTGGGGTTGCGGTGCCCTCCGAGGTGCGCGCGCTCGTCACGCGAGTCTCGCAAACGCTTCGCGTGCCGACCGGCGTCCATCTCCATGACACCCGAGGGACAGCAATCGCGTCCGTCCTTGCGGCAATCGAGGCCGGGGCGATGCGGATCGAAGCGTCAGTCGGTGGGATCGGCGGCTGCCCGTTCGCGCCCGGGGCACAGGGCAACGTCGCCACGGAGGACGTCGTCTACGCGCTCGAGCGCGAGGGCATCGACACCGGGGTTGACCTGGATGAGCTCGTTGCGACCGCGCGTTGGCTCTCCGAAAGGCTCGGCCGTAGCCTCCCTGGTCGCGTCACCCGAGCCGGAAGCTGGCCCTAACCCCGCCTCTACGCAGCTTCGGTGGCGATACGCCCGGCGCCGTCGGTGTCGTCGAGGGTCGGGAGATAGGTACGCCAGATGTCTGGGACACGGTGCATCGACAGGCGGATGAAGAGCACCGGAGCAGGAGGACGCGGTAGCCGGGGAAGGCTCATACGAATCTCCTCGAGCAGCCTGTCTCCCTTACGCAGGTTGCAGGGCGCGCACGCGGTGACGACGTTCTCCCACACCGAGTCACCGCCGCGCGAGCGCGGAACGACATGGTCGAGCGTGAGCCGCCCACCGCCCGTCCCGCAGTACACGCACTTCCAGTGGTCACGGGCGAAGAGAGCCCGCCGGGAGATCCTGCGCTTCATCGACTTCGGGACGCGAACGTAGTTGACAAGGCGGATCACGTGGGGGCGAACATAGGTGTTGGTCGCCGTTCGCAGCGGCTCGTCGTACCGCTCGAGAACCTCGGCCCTACCCTTGTCCACGAGCACGTACGCCCGGCGTACCGAGCACACATTCAACGGCTCGTAGCTCGCATTCAGGACAAGTACCTGGTGCACTAATCGCGAGCGTAGCAGGGCAGGAATGCCCTACCGCCCCATTGCCCGCTCGACCGATTCCGCCTCTTCGGGCGACAGTGCGGCGGAAGGTGTCCCGCGGTCGAGTTCCTTCACGTAGACCCGCGCGTAGTCACGCCCCTGGATCGCGGTAACAACTGTGCCGGTTCGGGTCGCGTCGAGAAACGCGAACGACGCCGACTGCTGGCCTCCCGAGTCCTCGTAGGCGTCGTAACGAACGACGGCCATGTTGGTTACCGAGGAGTCGACGCGACGATCGACGCGTGTGAGACCGCTCGCGACCTCATCTACCGCGCCGCGCAGGTCGTCGATCCGGCCCTGCAGCGCAACGGCGAAGTCGATGACATCCGTCGCCGAGCCCGCAAGGATCGCCTTCTGGGCGCGGCGGAGCGCGGAGAGGCGGCGCCAGACCGCGACGAGCGCCGCGCTGGCGAGGCCAGCAAGCACGCACGCCGCGATCGCTACAGCGAGCGCGAGACTCACGGGGTGAGCGTGAAGACGACCGGGTACTCCGCGGAGTTGTTGTCCGTCTTCGTCTCGCCGGCGACGGGCTTGACGCTCACCTGAACGGTGGTGCCCTCGCCGAACGGGATGTCAGGGAAGTCGGTGAAGACGACCGCCTTGGTCTCGCCCGGATCGATCAGATCGATCGTCGCCGTCTTGACGATCGGGTTCGGCTGCTTCGGAATCGTGAGCGTGACCTCGACCTGGACTTCCTGCTCCTCGCCCGAGTTCGTCACGCCGACCTCGAAACCGAGATCGGTGGACACCGTCAGCGTCGTCTCCGTCTGCGGCGAGAGTTGCGTGTTTGACGGGGTCGCCTTGACGTAGGCGAGCATGTTGCCGTGAAGGCCGGTCGGGGTCCCGCCCGTTGAGGCGCCGTGGATGCGCTGCCAGATGGCGCTCATCGACCGCGATGAGTAGAGATCGACGTTCTCGACGAAGATCGATGCAGGTGCCGCGACGTCGGCGTTCGCCCTCTTCGCCTCAGCGGTAAAGCCGCTCTGGAAGAGGTCCTTCCACACGATGTCGCTCGTCTCAAGGCGTTGACCCTGGGCCGCGAGCAGCTCCCCCGCCGCAGTCGAGTCTTTCCCGTCCTTCGTATCCTCGAACGCGCCAAGCATCCCCTGGAGCCCACTTACCCTGAACTCCAGCGCCTCGATCGCGTGCTGATGCGCCGGTGTCAGGGGGCCTGGAGGATTGAGCTCGCGAGCGCGCTGCACGTCGAGCTGTTGCCGTTGGATGAGTCCATCGAGCTTCGTCTCAAGGTCAGCCTGCTCTAGCCCGGGCGTCGTCAGCGTGGCTGCGAGATCGACCCCGATCTTTTCGGAGTCGCCAGCGACCGCGGCGATCTCGGTGCTGTAGGCCGTGTAGGTCTTCTGCGCGTCGTCTCCCGTGCAGCCCTGAGCCCAGATGGCCAGAAGCACAACGAGTGCGATCGCGAAGACCACGAGGCCAAGAAGCCGAAGGAGCGGGGTCAATCCGTGTGGTGCCGCGAACTGCGGTCGCCTCGGGCCGCGTCCGCCACCACCGCCCCCACCGCCTCCCTCACGCACCGGAGGCTGCTGGCCGCCGCGTGAGGGGGCCGGAAGTTCGCGCGTCGCTTCGTCGACGAAGTCGAAATCGAGGATGTCGTCGTCGTGAACGCCCATGGTGTGTTTCGCCGCAGAACTCCGTGCGTTGTCTCGTGCGTAGCGCTTCGGCCGAGTTTACGGGACATTGGGGACGTCTGGTGAGGATTGGAACCGGGTGTCCCGCGATCGTGCTCGGGTATCGGCCCTCTGCCCGTCGGAGGAAGGCGAGAGCTAGGCCTGCGCGGAGGAGGATGACGTCGAGCCATCGCTGTCCGTAGAGACGATGACTCCGGGAGAGAGAACCGGTTCCCGCAGGTTCGGTAACACAGGTCTGCGGAGGACCTTCTCCCCGCGCGGAGAAGAGTGCCGAACCCGTGTCGAATGCGGCTTACGCCCTTCCCAACAGCGAACTCGTCCTCGAGCGTTACCGCCCCTTACGGCCCCTTGGGCGGGGCGGATCGGGGTCGGTTTGGCTGTCTCGAGACGAGCGCACAGGCCTTGATGTTGCGCTGAAGATCGTCCCTCGCGAGGGCAAGCGCGCAGCGCGAGCGGAGCGCGAGATGGAAGCGGCAACGCGGCTCCGACACCCCCGGTGTGTTCGGGCGTACGACTACGGCGAGGACGAGGGACACGTCTACATCGCCTACGAGTTCGTTCAGGGTCGAACGCTCCGCGAGGTGCTTCGTACCGAAACCATGAGCGATCGCGACGCCGTGGAGATCGCCGCGCAGATGCTCGAAGCCCTCGCACACGCCCACGCGCGCGGCATCGTGCATCGCGACGTCAAGCCGTCGAACGTGCTGCTCGAGGACGGGCCGGAGATCTCGACCAAGCTGCTCGATTTCGGATTGGCGCAGTTCGACGAAGCCGACACGTTGACGGCGGTTGGCGATGTCCCCGGCACGCTCGCTTACATCGCTCCCGAACGACTTTCCGGCGAGGAGGCCTCCGCACGCAGCGACGTGTGGGCCGTGGGGGTCTTTCTGTGGGAGGCGCTCTCGGGGTCACACCCGTTCTGGGGCGTCCCGCTGCCGCAGGTCGCCTCGGCAATCACTGCTGGCGCCCCTCCACTTCAAACCCGCCGCGCAGATCTCCCCCGACGCCTCCTTGCGATCATCGACACAGCGCTGGCGATCGACCCCACGCGCCGGCCACCCGCGGGTCGGCTCGCCGTAGAACTCCGCGAGGCCTTCGTTGTCGCGCACCGGGCCGAGCACAAGACCGGACGGCGCCCGGCACGGAACGCGCCCAAACGCGAGCCAAAGCAGCCGCGCGTCGCGGCAATCAGCACCGTCGCCGCTCCGGGGCTGCGCCTCGCGTCGGCCGGTCTGGCAGGGCTTGCCACCGCTGGTGGGGCCGCCCTGCTCCCTTTCTGGCCGCCGGCAATCATCGCTGTGCTTGCGATCGCTGCTGGCCTGTTGACTCTTCGCGCCCCGCGGGCGGGGCTTGCGCTTACCTTGTTCGCACCGGTCTTTCCACTCGGAAACATCGCTGCGGGTGCTGCCATCGCCTATGCCGCGCTCGCTGCGGTGTGGCTTGCGCTCACGTGGGGCGATGCCCGCGCAGGGCTGAACTTCGTCGTCGGCCCGCTTCTTGCTCCGCTCGGTCTGCTTGCTCTCGTACCGCTCGCGGTTCAGCCCTCGCGAGCCGCGTGGCGGCGCGGCCTGCAGGCAATGACGGCTGTGCTCGCAGCCGCACTCGTCGCAGGACTCACGGGCCGACCGCTTCCGCTGACGGGTACCACGGTCGAGAACCTCGGGATCGCGGAGAGCGAACGGCCAACCGATGTCGTGAGCGCCGTTACCTCCGTGCTCCATGGGGAGAGCGCCCTGCTGACGACTGCGCTGGCGCTCGCCCTCACAGCGGTGCTGTTGCCCTATGCGCGGGCACGCGGCCTGGTGGCCACCGGCGCCCTCTGCGTCGCCCAGATCGCTCTGGTTCTTCTTTGGGCCCCCACGGTTCCGGCGGTCGGGGTGGTCGCTGGAACGTGCGTCCTCTTTGCCGTCCTCGCCGCGCGCCCGGCTCTCGCAGCAGCCCGTGCACGACCGAGGCGGCTACCATCCTCGATGAGCTGAAACGCCCGCGATTATGAGCGTGCTCCGCGCGATCGAACGCAAGATCGAAGGCCTGTTCGAGGGGGTCTTTGGTCGCGCTTTCCGAACGCACGTCCAGCCGGTGGAGCTTGCAAGGAAGCTCGCCAAGGAAATGGACGATCACCGCTCGGTATCGGTCTCGCGCGTGTACGTCCCGAATGAGTACAACCTTTACCTCTCACCGACCGACCGAGAGCAGTTCTCCTCGTACGAGGGCTCGCTGGTGGGCGAGCTGCAGGAGTACCTCGCCGAGCATGCACGCCGCGAGGGGTACGCGCTCCTTACCCCGCCGCGCGTCCTCGTCCACGGCGACGCTGACCTCGCGATCGGCGAGTTCGGCATCGCAACCCGCATGGTTGAGCCCGATCCAACAGAGGGCGCCGACACCAGGGCTGCGGCCTCGCTGGGCACGCGCCGCGGAGGCTTACCGCCTGTCGGCGGTCTTCCGGAGGCGCCGCCGGTGACGATGATCTACCGCTCTGCGGAGTCGGTCGAGCCGCCGCCCACTCCCGCTCCACCCAAGAGGATCGTGACGCTCACCATCGGAGACCGCACGTTGCCCTTCTCGCGCTCTCGAATGGTGATTGGACGATCGCGCGAATGTGAGGTTCGAATCGACGACGCGAATGTCTCGCGCCAACATTGCGAGGTCGTGGACGAGGAAGGCAGCTGGGCGGTCGTCGATCTCGGTTCGACCAACGGCACCGAGCTGAACGGTCGCCGCATCGAGCGCGCAGGACTGAACGACGGCGATCGGATCACGGTCGGTGGTACCGACCTCGTCTTCGGCATGACCCAGCCGTGAGCCTCGGGTTCACGGCTGACGAAACGCTGCTCGGTCTCAAGATCGGATTTCTTGTGCTGCTGTACCTCTTCATCTGGCTCGTCGTCCGTTCGGCGACACGCCAGGTGGTCGCTGCACCGCAGGAGAGCATGGTGATCTCTGCCCGGGACGCTGCCGTTCTCCGTGCGCAACTCGCAGCCCCCTCGGTTCGCCTCGTGGTTCGCGCGAGCCCGGTGCTCGCAATCGGAACGGAGGTCGCAATCTCAGGTCCGACCCGCGTTGGTCGCGCGCCGGACTGCGAGCTCGTCCTCGAAGGTGACACAACGGTCTCGAGCACGCATGCGAACCTCGACAGCCGCCTTGATGGCCTCTGGGTCGAGGACACCGGCTCAACCAACGGAACCTTCGTCAACGATGCCCCGGTGACGGCGGCGCGCCTCCTTCACCAGGGGGACGTCGTGCGGTTTGGGCAAACCGACCTGGTGGTTGAGGGATGAGAATCGGACGCGCGGCGGGGCTTACCGACACCGGACGGCGGAGACTCCAGAACGAGGACGCGTTCGTGTGCGAGCCACCGCTCTTCGCAGTTGCTGACGGGATGGGCGGCGCCCAAGCGGGTGAGCTCGCATCGAGCCTCGCAGCCGCCGCGATCGAGGAGCGTGCTGCCGGGCTTCGCGGCGAGGAAGCCGTAGCGGCGCTCGTTCGTGAGGCAAACGGCCGAATCTTCCAGCACGCGCTCTCGAATCCGGCAGCCGCGGGTATGGGAACAACGACAACCCTTGTGCTGGTCGACGAGCGGGAAGGCACGCTCACGCTTGGTCACGTCGGCGACTCACGCGCGTATCTCATCCGCGCCGGAACCCTCACGCAGATCACCGCCGACCACTCACTTGTCGCCGACATGGTCAGAAGCGGCCGTCTCACCGAACAGGAGGCCGCAGTCCATCCGCATCGGTCGGTCATCACTCGCGCCCTAGGTACTGAGCCGACCGTCGAGGTGGATACGCAGACGATCCCGATCGCCCCTGGCGACGTGGTGATGCTGTGCTCGGACGGTCTCTCGTCGATGATTGCCGACCCGCGAATCTCCGAGGTCGCACTGGAGGATTCGACACCTGACGTGATGTGCGAACGCCTTGTCGAGGCCGCGAACCGTGCCGGCGGTGAGGACAACATCACCGTGGTGGTGTTCGAGCTGACCGAAGGTGACCCCCCGGAACGGCCAGTCACCCCTCCGACGCAGGCCGTCGAGGAAGCGGTCACGGCTCCCACGACGGAGGTCACGCGCCCCGGTAGGAGCGTGCGGCGCCATGGTGCCGGCGGCGGAAGTCGTTGGCCCGCCCTCCTCTTCCTCCTCGCGGTCCTTCTTGTCGGCGCACTGGCGCTGTGGTGGGGCATTTCGAGGTGAGCGCACGCTCACGCGAGCTCGCGATCCTCATCGTCGCTGGGGGAGTGGGGTCGGCGGCATTTGCGAGTGCGTGGATCTCGACGCAGGGAGCGATCGACTACGCCTGGGTTCCCTGGGCACTCATCCTCGGCGCCCTGTTTCTGGTCGCCCACGTCGTTGTCCGCATCACCGTGCCCCACGCCGACCCGACCTTGCTCCCGCTCGCGGCGCTGATCTGCGCCATTGGACTGACGTTCGTCTACCGCGTCGATCCGGTGGATGGGCGCAAACAGGTTGTGTGGGTGGCGCTCGGCATCGTCGTCTTCTGCGCGGTGCTGCTTCTCCTGCGTTGGGACTACCGCGTGCTCGAGAAGTACAAGTACCTCTTCGGGCTCTCAGCGGTCATCCTGCTGATGCTCCCCTCGGTACCAGCGCTTGGGCAGCGGATCAACGGTGCGAGGCTCTGGGTTCATATCGGTCCGCTCCAGTTCCAGCCTGGGGAGGTCGCGAAAATCTTTCTGGTCATCTTTCTCGCGGGGTACCTCCGCGATAAGCGGGAGTCGCTCGCGCTCGGACGGATGAAGGACATCGGCCCGCTCCTTGCGATCTGGGGTGCGGCAATGCTGGTTCTCATCCAGACCAGTGACCTTGGCTCCGCCCTGCTGAACTTCGGAATCTTTCTCGCGATGCTCTATATCGCCACGGGGCGGGCCCTGTACGTCGGGGTCGGCCTGGTGCTCTTCAGTGGTGGCGCGACCCTGCTGTACAACGCCATAGGGCGTGTGCACCAACGGGTCACCGTGTGGCTGCAGCCGTGGACGGACGAGAAGGTGTTCTGCTCGGTCAACGGAGGCTTCGACTATCGGCAGCATTGCGACTCGTACCAGCTCGTCAAGAGCCTCTACTCGATCGCAAACGGTGGCTATGGCGGTACCGGCATCGGACAGGGGACATTCGAGACCGTTGACGGGACGCCCTTGATTCCCTTGCTCCAAACCGACTTCATCTACTCGGCGATCGCACAGGAGCTAGGTCTGATTGGCGCCGCTGCAGTGCTCCTGCTTTTCCTGGTTGTGGTCGCGCGCGGGATGCGGATCGCGCTCCTCGCGCAGGATGGATTCTCGAAACTGCTTGCCGCCGGGCTCACTTTTGGGTTCGCCTTGCAGACGTTCATCATCGTCGGTGGCGTTCTCCGCGTCCTACCACTCACCGGAATCACGCTGCCATTCGTCTCCTACGGGGGCTCGTCCATCCTCTCGAACTTCGTCTTGCTCGCCCTGCTCATGCTTGTGTCCCACCGAGCCGTCACCACTGCAGGGGGAGCATGAACCGGCAGCTTCTTCGGGTGACGTGGGTTGCCATGGCGATGCTCGTCGCGCTCGTCATCGCGACGACGTACTGGCAGACCTGGGCACGTCCAGGTCTGGCCGCGCGCCAAGACAACGAGATTCAGCGAGTGGCAGAGTTCGAGATCAAGCGTGGTCTGATCCTGGGTCCGAACCGGACGCTCGCCCGCAACGAGGCAGCGAAGCGAGGGTCTCGCACCCTCTATTTCCGGCGCTACCCACAAGGGAGATTCGCGGCTCACATCGTTGGGTACTCAACGATCGCGCGCAGTCGAGCGGGGCTCGAGAAATCGCTCAACGGGATCCTGACCGGCACCGATCGCGCTCTCTCCGACCTCGTCACCCAGCAGCTCGACGAGCTCAAGGGTGAGCCAATTGTCGGAGACAGCGTCGTCACCACGCTCGACCTCAAGGGTCAACGAGTCGCACTTGAGCAGCTGGGCAGCCGTTGTGGCGCTGTGGCGGCGTTCGACCCACGGACGGGGAAGGTCCTCGTGATGGCCTCGTCACCGAGCTACAACCCGAACCTCGTCGAGAACCGCTACGACGAGATCGAGGAGATCACCGCCGACTGCACACCGGCCGGGGCGCTTCTCAACCGCGCCTCGGCCGGTCTGTACGCGCCGGGATCGACGTTCAAGGTCGTGACAACCGCCGCCGCGCTCGAGTCGAACCGCTACGAGCCCGATTCGACGTTCGTCGATCCTGGCTACTGCACCGTCTACGGCAAGCGCGTCAACAACTTCGACACGAGCCGGCCGTTTGGCAGGATCACGCTCGCCACCGCGCTCCAGTACTCAGTCAACTCTGTCTTCTGCGAGATCGGGAAGGCCCTTGGCGCCAAGGCAATCCTCAACCAGGCTGCGAAGTTCGGCTTCTACGAGCGGCCGCCGCTCGAGACGCCGGATGGCGAGCGTCTCCCGAGTGGTCTCTACAAGAAGGGCGATCTCTGGCGACCGGAGCTCAACCGGGATGTCGACGCGGGTCGGATGGCGTTCGGACAGGAGCGGATGCTTGTGACCCCGCTGCAGATGGCGATGGTCGCAGGAGGGATCGGCAACGCGGGGATCGTCATGCGTCCCTACGTGGTCGAGAAGCTCGTGTCGCCGCGCGGCACAACCGTGAAGCTCACCGAGAAGGAGCGGCTTTCGCGCGCCGTCGGGCCGGTGACGGCCCGCGACATCTCGGAGATGATGGTGCGCGCTGTCGAGGCAGGCACAGGAACAGCGGCGAGGATCCCCGGCTATCGCATCGGCGGGAAGACGGGAACGGCGGAAACGGGGGCGCCGGGTCGTAACAACGTCTGGTTCATTGCCTTCGCCGGTCGGGAGGGTGAGCGCCCTTCGCTCGCAATCGCCGTTGTCGTCGAGGGACAGGCCTCGACCGGTGGCGAGACCGCCGCTCCGATTGCCCGCGCCGTCATGGAGGCAATCCTGCCCTCCACGTCGAATCCATAGCAAGGCTCCATCTACCCTTCTCCGAGAATGTCAACGACCGATCAAAGACAGGGCGCGCTCTTCGCTGGCCGCTATCGACTCGAGCGCAAGCTCGGCTCGGGCGGTATGGCGGACGTCTGGTTGGGAGAGGATCAGGAGCTTGGCCGTAAGGTGGCGGTCAAGATCCTCCACGAGCGCTATGCGAATGATGAGCAGTTCGTCGAGCGCTTCCGGCGGGAGGCAACGCACGCCGCGAGCCTCTCGCATCCCAACATTGTGTCGATCTTCGACCGCGGTGAAGCCGGCGGGTCGTACTTCATCGTGATGGAGTACGTCGAGGGCCGGACGCTCAAGGAGCTAATCGTGTCGCGCGGGTCGTGTCCGGTCCCTGTCGCGATCACCTACGTCCGCCAGGTGCTCGCGGGGCTGCGGTACGCGCACCGAGCTGGGATCGTCCATCGAGACATCAAGCCTCACAACGTCATCGTGGACAGCGAGGGCCGCGTCAAGGTGATGGATTTCGGAATCGCGCGGGCCGGCACCAGCGAGATGACCGAGGTGGGATCGATCATCGGCACCGCGCAGTACCTCTCGCCCGAGCAGGCGCGCGGCGCTCCGGTCGATGAGAGCTCCGACCTGTACTCCACGGGGATCCTCCTCTACGAGCTGCTTACCGGCGCCGTGCCCTTCAACGGGGAGACGCCCGTCGAGGTCGCTATGAAGCACCTCTCGCAGGTTCCCGAGCCACCGTCAAGGCTCCGCCCGGAGATACCGCACGATCTCGATCTCGTCGTCATCCGCGCGCTCGCCAAGGAGCCTGCTGAGCGCTATCGGTCGGCGCAGGACATGGATCGTGACCTTGAGCACGTCACCCGTGGGGAGGGCGTCGATCGCTCAACCGAGAATGCGGCGACGATGGTCATGCGGGGCGAGACGACCGCTGTCACCACCGTCGGTGGGCGCGCAGCTCCAGCTTACGGAGGCGACGAGCGCTACCGAGCCTACGACGGCGAGGTGCGCAAGAGCCGCTCCTGGTGGCCCTGGCTGCTCGCTATCGGTCTCGCGATCGCGATTGGGGTGGGAGCCTTTCTGCTCTACGACAACGTCCAGGGCAGGCTCGATGCAAGCAAGCCGGTGGCCGTTGACAACTACGCAGGGCTTCTCGAGGCGAAGGCAGTGGACCTCATCCGCGAGGACGGTTTCGAAGATCGAGTCCGCCGAGTGCCAAATGCAGACGTCGCCAAGGGGTACGTGATCCAGCAGGAGCCGTCCCCGGGTACGCGCCTGCCGAAGGGAAGCATCGTCACCATCGAGATCTCAACAGGCAAGCCCGAGGTCACGGTTCCACCGCTCGTCGGGAAGACCCGCGACGAGGCAGTCCAGCAGCTCACGGCGCTGGATCTCGAGGTAAGCGTGGTCGAGGTGAACTCGGAGCAGGAGCCGGGCCTCGTCACCGCGCAGGACCCCGCAGCCGGGACGGTGCTCATCACCGGGTCGACCGTGCGGGTCAACGTCTCGAAGGGCGTCCGGCAGGTCGCGGTGCCTTCGGTGGTCGGGTTGCAGGTCGACATCGCGTCGTCGCAGCTTCAGCTCGCCGGGTTCAACGTCGGTCGGGGAATAGACGTGGAGAGCGAGCAGCCGGCGGGAGAGGTCGTGAGTCAATCGCCACCCGGCAACTCGACCGCGGCGAAGGGCTCGTCCGTCACGCTGTCCGTCTCGAAGGGGCCCTCGACGATCGAGGTGCCTGACGTCACGCTCCAGCCGATCGCGGACGCACGGACGACATTGCGGGCGGCCGGGTTCAAGATCTTGGTGATCCGTGAGGACACCGACGATGTAACCCTCGACGGAGTCGTTCTCAATCAGGACCCGCCAGGGAACACACAGGCGGATCCCGGCACAACCGTAACGGTGACCGTGGGTTCATTCGTCGAGC
Source organism: Actinomycetes bacterium (assembly GCA_031400835.1). Taxonomy (GTDB): domain Bacteria; phylum Actinomycetota; class Thermoleophilia; order Gaiellales; family Gaiellaceae; genus Gaiella. Next base: position 15,551 of record JANNQQ010000102.1, read on the forward strand.
CTGTGGTGACGGAGCCCACTGACACGACGGTGACCGACACCACGCTCGTCCCGTGACGCGCATCCGCGTGGCCGTGCTCGCGGGAGGTCGCTCGAGCGAGCACGACATCTCGCTTGCCTCGGCGCAATCCGTGGTCGAGGCGCTGGATCCCGAGCGCTACGCCTCTGCCACCATCGCGATCGGTCGCGACGGTCGCTGGGAGCTTCCTGTGGCGACTGCACCCCTCGGGCTGACCGCCGGTGCCGCAGAGACCCTGCCGATTCCCACGGCCGGCTCGCCGCAGGCGCTCGGTGAGGTCGACGTCGTCCTTCCGATCCTCCACGGCCCATTTGGCGAGGACGGAACGGTGCAGGGCCTCCTTGAGCTGGCGGGGGTGCCCTACGTCGGTTCCGGCGTGACCGCCTCGGCGCTGTGCATGGACAAGGATCTCTTCAAGGCCGTGCTGCGCGATCGTGGGATTCCGGTTGCTGCGAACGTCACCCTTCGCTCGGGCGACCCCATCGAAAACCCGTACGGCTACCCGGTCTTCGTCAAGCCGGCACGGCTCGGGTCATCGGTCGGAATCTCGAAGGTGTCCGCAGGTGAGGAGCTCGAGTCAGCGGTCGCACTTGCGCGTCGCCACGACGAAAAGGTGCTGATCGAGGAGTTCCAGCCAGGGCTCGAGGTCGAGTGCGGCGTGCTCGGGAATCGCGATCCGGTCGCCTCGATGGTCGGCGAGATCGTCGCGCACGGCGACTGGTACGACTACAAGGCAAAGTATGCGGAAGGCGGCATGGAGTTGGTAATCCCCGCTCGACTCGACGACGAGACGACCGAGAGGGTCCGCAGCCTCGCAGTCGAGTCGTTCGTCGCGACCGATTGCGAAGGGATGGCCCGCGTCGACTTCTTCGTTCGCCCTGACGGTGAGGTGGTCGTCAACGAGCTCAACACGATTCCGGGCTTCACTGCCACGAGCGTCTATGCGAAGCTGTTCGCCGCGAGCGGGATCCCGTACGAGAAGCTTCTTGACCGGCTGATCGAGCTGGCGCTCGAGCGACACGAGCGGCGTCGACACCTCGAGTACTGATTCGCGCTGGCTCGCCTAGGCGGCGAGAGCCACCTGAAGCGCAGCCTCCCAGGCGTCGAGCGCGTCGTCGAGCTCGGGGGCGGAGATTGTGAGCGGGCAGAGCACGCGGATGCAGTTCCCGTGGACACCTGCCTTGAGGAGGATCAAGCCGCGCTCGAAGGCGGCATCGATGACCGCCGCCGCGAGTCCCGGCGCGGGCAGCTTCGTTGAGGGATCTTCGACGAGCTCGATCGCGAGCATTGCTCCGAGACCACGCACGTCACCGATGCGAGGATGCTGGGCTTGCCAGCCGTGCATGCGCTCGCGGATCTGATCGCCAATGATGCCAGCGCGCTCAAGGATGGCGTCCTCCTCAAACACATCGAGAACCGCAAGGGCCGCAGCAATCGCGACCGGATTGCCGATGAATGTCCCTCCGATCGCGCCGGCGTGCGGGTGATCCATGATCGCCTGCCGACCGATCACGCCGGAGAGCGGGAGCCCCGCTGCGATCGACTTGGCGACCGTGATCAGGTCGGCCTCGACGTCAAAGTGCTCCATCGCAAACATCTTTCCCGTCCGCCCGAAGCCCGTCTGAACCTCGTCCGCAACGAGGACGATCCCGTGACGATCACACAGCTCACGGAGCCCACGGACGAAGTCCGGAGCAGCAGGAACAAACCCGCCCTCGCCAAGCTGAGGCTCGAAGACGATTGCAGCGACGGCGTCGGGAGCCACGTGCTGGCCCAGCATCCGCTCAAGCTGCGCGAGTGCCTCGGCGACCGACGGGCCGCGATAGGCATTCGGGAACGGTGCGCGGTAGACCTCGGGCGCGAACGGCCCCATCCCGGTCTTGTATGGATGCGTTTTTGACGTCATCGTCATCGAGAGCATCGTCCGGCCGTGGAATCCGCCCTCAAAGGCAATGACGGCAGGCCGGCCCGTATACAGCCGCGCGAGCTTCACCGCATTCTCGACCGCCTCGGTGCCTGCGTTGAAGAACGCCGCCCGGACGCCTCCGCTGATCGGCACGAGCGCCGCGAGCCGCTCGGCAAGCTCGATGTAGCCCGCGTACGGGACGACGGTGAAGTCGGTATGGAGGAACCGCGCAACCTGCTCCGAGACAGCCTCAACGACTCTGGGATGGCTATGGCCGACGTTGAGGACACCGACCCCGCCTGCGAAATCGACAAAGACGTTGCCGTCGACATCCGTGATCGTGGCCCCTTCGGCGTGCTCCGCGAAGACTGGGAGGTGGACATGAAGCGGCGACGCCACGGAGGCGCTCTCACGGGCAAATAGCTCCTGCGAGCGCGGCCCCGGGAGGGCAGTGCGAATATCGATCACCTTGGTCGTGGCCACGCGCTCAGAGTACCCGCGCTAGGCGTTAGGCTCGTCCCGTGGACGCCTATCTCGACGAGCTCCGCGACAACCCCAACGAGCAGTTCGCGCTCTGGCTCAGCGAGGCGCGCAGTGCCGGGCTCTGGGAGCCAGAGGCGATGGCACTTGCGACCGCGACGCCGGCCGGCACCCCGTCGGTGCGCATGGTCCTTCTGCGCGGGCACGACGCGCGTGGGCTCGTCTTCTTCACGAATCGCGAGAGCCGCAAGGGAGAGGAGCTCGACGGGAACCCTCAAGCGGCAGTGGTCTTCTACTGGGTTCCTCCACTCGGGCGGCAGGTGAGGGTGGAGGGAGCAATTGAACGGGTCTCAGAGGCCGAATCATCGGCCTACTACACCTCGCGGTCGCGCCCAAGCCAGATCGGCGCCTGGGCTTCGCCTCAGTCTCATCCGCTCACCGGG
>JANNQQ010000103.1:0-17039 GCA_031400835.1 Actinomycetes bacterium
CGTTGCAGGCGACGTTCCGGAAGGCTTGAAGGGGAAGCGCGTCTGGGCTCTCGACGTCGGCGCGCTGATCGCCGGTGCGAAGTACCGCGGCGAGTTCGAGGAGCGAATGAAGGCTGTGCTCGCCGAAATCACGGGCAGCGATGGGCAGATCGTCCTCTTCATCGATGAGTTGCACACGATCGTTGGCGCCGGCGCGTCGGAGGGTGCGGTCTCGGCCGGAGATCTGCTCAAACCCATGCTGGCCCGCGGTGAGCTCCGCACCGTCGGCGCGACCACGCTCGACGAATACCGCCAGCACATCGAGAAAGACGCGGCCCTCGAGAGACGCTTCCAACCGGTGCTCGTCGGCGAGCCTTCCGTTGCCGACACGATCGCGATTCTCCGCGGGCTCAAGGAACGATACGAAGCCCACCAGGGTGTGCGCATCCGGGATGCCGCACTCGTGTCTGCTGCGGTGCTCTCCGACCGCTATATCGCCGACCGCTTTCTCCCCGACAAGGCGATCGACCTGGTGGACGAGGCAGGCTCGCGGCTGCGGATGGAGATCGACTCCTCGCCTGTCGAGCTCGACGAGGCCGAGCGGCGGGTCATCCAGATGGAGATTCAGCTCGCAGCCATGGCGAAGGAAACGGCAGCCACACGCGCGCCCCTCGAAAAGGATCTCGCCGAGGCAAAGGCGATCCGCGATGAGCTAGCGGCGCGCTGGGCGGTTGAGAAGGACGGGCTTGATCGCGTGAAGGAGGTCATGCGCGAGATCGAGGAGTTGCGGATGGAGGCCGAGCGGGCCGAACGAGCGGGGGATCTCGCCCGGGTCGCCGAGATCCAGTACGGCTTGCTCCCTGCCCTCGAGGCGCGCCTTGCCGAACGTCCTCAGGGAGAGCCCATGGTGAAGGAGGAGGTGGACGAGGATGACATTGCCCACGTGGTCGCGCAGTGGACAGGCATTCCTGCCGACCGGCTCCTTGAGGGCGAGGTCGAAAAGCTCGTGCACATGGAGGAGCGGCTTCACGCCCGAGTGATCGGGCAGGACACCGCTATCGAGGCTGTCTCGAACGCGCTTCGGCGTGCGCGTTCTGGTCTCCAGGATCCGAACCGGCCGATCGGCTCGTTCGTCTTTCTTGGCCCGACCGGGGTCGGGAAGACCGAGCTTGCGAAGGCGCTCGCCGAGTTCATGTTCGATGACGAGCGCGCGATCGTGCGGCTGGATATGTCCGAGTACCAGGAGAAGCACACGGTGTCGCGGCTGGTTGGGGCGCCGCCTGGGTACGTGGGGTACGAAGAGGGCGGACAGCTCACCGAAGCCGTGCGGCGTCGGCCCTACTCGGTGATCCTTCTCGACGAGATTGAGAAGGCGCACAGCGAGGTGTTTGACGTTCTCCTGCAGCTCCTCGATGACGGGCGGCTCACCGATGGCCAGGGACGCACGGTCGACTTTCGCAACGCGGTTGTGATCATGACCTCGAACCTCCGGAGCGCCGACGAGATGGCCGAGCGCTTCCGGCCTGAGTTCCTGAATCGGATCGACGAGATCGTTCTCTTCGACCCACTCACGCGCGACCAGCTCGGGGCGATCGTGACGATGCAGCTGGAGCGGCTCAATGTGCGTCTCGCAGAGCGGGGTCTGACGCTCGAGCTCACCGACGGCGCACGAGACCTTCTGACGGAGGCTGGATGGGATCCCGCCTACGGCGCGCGACCGCTCAAGCGCGCGATCCAGCGGCTGCTGGAGAATCCGCTTGCGCTCCAGCTTCTCGAAGCGCGTTTCACCGAGGGCGACACGGTGCGGGCTTACGCTGAGGCGGGAGAGATCCGCTTCGGCGACGAGGCGGAGGACGATTCGTGAAGGACGTACTCCTCGTGGCTGCCACCGAGCGCGAGCTCGGCGGGCACGACGGGTTGGTCTGCGGGATCGGGCCTGTTGAGGCGGCGGTCGTCACGGCGCGCGCTCTCGCCCTGCGTCCACCGGTCGCGGTCGTCCACGTCGGGATCGCGGGTGGGCGAGGGCTTGACCCGCTCACCGTCGTTTTGGGCGTCGAATCGATCTACGCAGACCTTGCGGCAGGAATTCCCGTTGTCTCGCGCCTCGAGCCCGACGCTGCTCTTCTTGCGATCATGCGCGCGACGTTGCCTGCAGCGCGAGCAATGCCCATTCTCACGAGCGCAACCGTAGGCGGCAACCACGGAACACCTGCCGTCGAGGCTATGGAGGGGTTCGGCGTGCTGCGCGCATGTTCCCTCGCAGGCATTCCGGCGGTCGAAGTGCGCGTGATCTCGAACGAGATCGGCGAGAGCGATCGGAGCCGGTGGCGGGTCGACGAGGCGCTTGAGGTGTTGCGCGGCGCCGTGGACGCGTTCCTAGAGCGTTCAGAGTCCAGATTGCCTGTGCGACCGGGCGGGCGCTAGGAGGGTGGGTGGTCTGCGCACACCGTTCAGTGCAGACTGAAGTCTGGACTGGCGACTGGGTTCAGGCTTGCGGGCTGCAAAGGATGCGCCGCTACGGCGTGGAGATGCGCACCGACACTTCGAGCTCCTCGGTGGCAGAGCCGTTGTAGATCCCGCGCGAGGGTGGGACATCGCCGTAGTCGCGGCCGGCACCGACGCGGACGTGGCGGTTGCCTTGTGGCGCGGCATGGGTCGGGTCGAGCGAGAGCCAGCCGAGGTCGTCGTCGAGGATGTCTACCCATGCGTGTGACTCGCTCTCGTCACCCTTCCGTTTGGGATCGAAGAGGTATCCGCTGACATAACGTGCCGGGATCCCAAGCACCCGCGAGACTCCGATCATGACGTGGGCGAAGTCCTGGCAGACGCCCTGTCCGTCGTTGAGTGCTTCGGCGGCGGTGGTGTGAACGTTGGTCGAACCGCTCTTGTACGTCATCGCGCTGCGCACAGCAGTCATGATTGAGCCGGCGGTTTCGCGGGCGCTCGATTGGCGGCCAACCGAAGCGGCCAGGTCGGCGATCGCATTGTCCAGCGGGACGTAGCGCGTCGGTTGCAGGGCGTCCCAGCGTTCGAGCATGGTTGCCTGTGGCGCGTCGGGCTCGAACGCCTCGGGTGTCCACACCTCGCTCCGCACCGACACCGTGAGTTGCTGGTGTCGCTCGAGCACGTCGAAATGGTGGACGGTGGTGCCAAACCGATCGACGTACTCGCTGACACTCACCCCACGCGGTTCGGTCGCTAGCGTGAAGGATGAGCAGCGCTGGCCGTCTCGATGCGCCGGTTTGAGCCGACACTCCGTGTACGCCTCGGAGATCGGGGCGTCGTACGAGAAGCGCGTCACGTGTTCGACGTTCAACCACATTGCTGCTGCTGCGCCTCCTGGATCGCCAGCGAGGCAGCCGGAAGCGCGCGGCTCGAGAAGTACGTCTTCGTGATCGAGTCGCCCGTTGCGTGGATGCCTGCAAGTAGGTCGCCGAGTCGCGCGTCGATAGTCGACCCTGAGACGTCTCCGACATCTGCGTATTCGAGGTCTGCGCACAGTCGGCCAAGCACCCGCTGGGGCGCGGTCGGCTCGGGCGAGAGTCGGGTGACGGCATCGCGACAGGTTGCGAGGCAGTAGAGGACCGAGCGAGGGAGCTCGCGCGCCCGGATGAGATCCTCGGCGATCGCGAGTGGCTCACACCTCGTCCCGTGCCTCCGGACGAACGCCTCCCAGGCGCCGCAACACTTCAGCAATGAGATCAACGCCTGCGTGCGCGCGGGGTTGTCCTCGTTGAGTGCCACGGCCGCTGGGTACCCGGAACGCACGATTCGCACCGTCTTTGAGGCGCGTTCGAGATGCAGTCCGAGCCGGATGAACTCGTAGGGGTCACCCTGGGTCATGGTTGCGTCTGCGGCCCCCTGGAAGAGAAATGTCCCGTTGCGGAGCTGCTCGAAGAACGCGTGTGGTCCGCGGGAGATAGCGCGGCGATTTGCGCCCCGCACGAGCAGGAAGAGGTTGTTGATCGCCTCCCACATCTCGCCGGAGATCTGCTCGCGCACCGAGCGGGCGTTCTCACGCGCGAGCGTTACGCAGTTTACGACTGCGTTCGAGTTGCCATCGTGCCACAGCACCCACTCCCCGACCGACGCGGCCGTCGCCTCATCGAAGTGCTCCCCGAACGACTCCGAATCACCAAGCAGGCTCACGATTCTCTGCCACGCCTCACCCCGGTCGCCGACCTGAGCGTCGAGCAGCGCGTGGAAATTGACGTCGAGCAGGCGGGTCACGTCCTCGGCGCGCTCGAGGTAGCGCGCAGTCCAGTACAGCGATTCAGCAACGCGACTCAACACGTTCTTGCCCTCATCCGGTGAGCACCCAGGTGTCTTTGCTCCCCCCGCCCTGCGACGAGTTGACCACGAGCGAGCCGGGACGGAGTGCTGTCCGGGTAAGCCCACCGGGAACGATGCGCACGCCGTCCGCGCCGCTCAGGACGAACGGACGGAGGTCGACATGACAGCCACGCAGCTCGCCGCCGACGTAGGTCGGGTGGCGCGAGAGGGCGATCGTCGGCTGGGCGATGTAGTTGCGCGGCTGCTCCTCGATGAGCCGTCGGAACGTCGCTCGCTCTTCGGCGGTCGAGGCGGGGCCGATCAGCATTCCGTACCCACCTGATTGGTCGACTGCCTTGACGACGAGCTCCTCAAGGTTCTCGAGAATCGTCGCGCGATCTTCGTCGTTGGCGGCGACATAGGTGGGCACGTTCTCGAGGATCGGCTCCTCTCCAAGATAGAAGCGAATCATCGCTGGAACGTAGGGATAGATCGCCTTGTCGTCGGCCACGCCTGTGCCGATCGCGTTTGCGAGCGTGACGTTTCCTGCGCGGTAGGCATTCATCAGCCCTGCGACACCGAGGAGGCTGTCCTTCTTGAATGCGAGCGGGTCGAGGTAGTCGTCGTCGATGCGGCGGTAGACGACGTCGACGCGTTCCAGCCCACGCGTGGTGCGGTTGAACACGCGGTTGCGATGGACAACGAGATCGCGGCTCTCGACGATCTCGACTCCCATCTGCCTTGCGAGAAACGAGTGCTCGAAGTACGCGGAGTTGTGGGAGCCCGGGGTGAGGAGCACGACGGTGGGATCGCTCCCCGCCCCTCCTGGTGCGACCGAGCGGAGCGTCTCGTAGAGCTCTCGCGGGTACTGATCGACTGGGCGCACGCCATACGGCTCGAAGAGCGTCGAGAAGATGCGCTTCAACGCCTGGCGACTCTCGAGCATGTAGCTCACCCCTGAAGGTGTCCGCAGGTTGTCCTCGAGCACGAGGTAGCGACCCTCGTGGTCGCGCACGAGATCGACGCCGCTGATGTGCGCGTAGACGCCACCAGGCACGTCGAGCCCGATCATCTCCCGGCGGAAGTTCCGCGACCCGAAGACGAGCTCGGCCGGGACGATCCCTTCGCTGAGGATCCGCTGCTTGCCGTACAGGTCGCCGAGAAAGAGATTGAGAGCGCGAACACGCTGTTCGAGCCCACGTTCGATCAGGACCCACTCGGCTGCTGGGATGATGCGCGGAATCAGATCGAACGGGAAGATGCGGTCGGTGCCTGCGTCGTCGCCGTAGACCGTAAAGCCGATTCCCTGGGTCAGAAAGAAGGCGTTGGCGACGCGGATGCGATCCTCAAGCGCTGCGTCGGTCATCGAGGAGAGGCGCTCGTAGAGCAGGCGGTAGTGAGCCCGGGGCTCACCGGCACGCTCAAGCATCTCGTCGAAGAACTTCTCCCCGAGGTCGTAGCCGGCGATTAGACCGGCATCGGTCTCGGCTGCGGCCTCGGCTTCACTCGCGGGGTGGTGGGACTCCACCTTCGCTCCTCTCAGGCGTTGCCAGCTGCTGCAGGGTGAACAGCCTACAAGGAGGTACCGTAGGCCGCACGTGGCCCGGCCGAAGTACCCCAGGAGCAGTGGCCCGTTGCCTGCCGCGCTACCTCCCGCGACGCGACCCGTCGGTCAGGTAGTCGCCGAAGCGCTCCGCCTGTACGGCAGCCGCGTGTGGCTCTGCCTGCCGCTCGGTCTGCCGGTAGCGATTGCAAGCCCGCTCAACTTCGATCGCTCGCAGGCCGATCAGGCAGCGACATTCGTCGCCTTGGCCCCGCTCTTCACCATCGCGTACGTCGCCGCCTGTGCGATTGAGCGAGGGGCCGTAGGATCGCGGCGCCAGTGGCTTGTCGCCACGGCGCTTGGTGTTGTCGCGATGGTTCCTGCCGCTGCAACGCTCAGCTGGTTCATCATCCTGGGGGTCGCCTGGCTTGCAGTTGTCGGGTGGGTCGTTCCCGTGGTGATGAACGAGAACGTCACGATTGCTGGCGCGTTTCGTCGGGCAGTCGAGCTGTTCCGCGCCGACGTTGTGCACGCGCTCGGCGGACTTGCGACGCTCGTGCTCATCTTCCTGCTGACTCGTTCGGGGATGGCGTGGCTCTTGCGGGCACAAGCCGACAACACCCTGCGCGTTTCGGTCTTCGTCGCCGATCTCGTCATCTCGCCCGTCATCTTCCTCGGCGCTGTCATCGTCTACCGCGATCTCGCGGCGCGCGTCGGGCGCAGCCCACGGGATCTGCAGGGACAGAGCCCGCCCGAGTAGATTCACACCAAATCTCAACGGAGGACGCTATGCCGACCTATCTCATGCTGACAACCCTTACCGAGAAGGGCACGCAGACGCTCAACTCGAATCCCGGCCGACTCCGCGAGGTGAATGCTGACGTGGAGGAGCTTGGCGCGCACGTCCTGCACCAGTGGGCATGTCTCGGTGAGTACGACTTCGTCACGATTGTCGAGGTACCCGACGATCTCGCGATGGCGCGCCTGTCGGTGAAGCTCGGGGCGCGGGGCAGCGTGAAGTTCGAAACGCTGACGCTCGTTGCGGTCGACAGTCTCCTGAGCGCTCTCGAGGAGTAAGCGCAGCCGATTCTTGCGCGCCCCCCGAGCGTGCGGGTACCGTGAGGGTGCGATCGCATGTGTCGGTCGCGCCGGCTTCGAGGCCCTGGGCAATTGCATCTTGCAACTGCCCAGGGCCTCTTTCGTTGCCGGCACCTGCTCTCAAGGAGGAGACATGACGAGTACTGCCCGTGTCAGCGTGTTAACGGCCGAGGACAACCCAATCATCCGCGCAGAGCTCCGGCTCGTTCTCGAGCAAGCCGGCTACGACGTCTGTGGGGACGCCCGCGATGGGGAGGAGGCGGTCAGGCTTGCCCGCGAGCACCGCCCAGACCTCATCCTGCTCGACCTCTCGCTCCCACGCCTCGACGGCGTCGAGGCTGCGAACCAGATTCGTGCGGAACGGAACATCCCATTCGTCGCCGTCACCGGCTATCGCGAGGGAGACCTGGTCGACCGTGCCCGCGCCGCAGGCGCGTCGTCCGTTGTGTTGAAGCCGTATCGCGACGAGGCAATCGTCACCGCCGTTCGCCTTGCGATACCCCCGATCGTCGAGGTCGACGGGCTGTACGCGGCACGTCGTACATCGCTGGCCGCGATCTGCGAGGTGATCGCGCTCGCTGGGTATCCGGAGTCCTACGCCGACAACCTCGAAGCAAGGGCATTCGCGGCTGGGCAGGTGTGGCGACGCGTTTGGTAGGGCACGCGTCCCGCCAAAACGAGGCCGTTACGACGTGGCGAGCGCGAATCCCGTTGCCCGAGGGGTAACCTCGAGCGGGCTCGTTGGCAGGCCCAGCGCAGGTCCGATGTTGAACGCGCTCGGCGCAACATCGTTGGGAGTCTCTGGATGGAAGAGCGCGGCAAGGAGCTGAATATGGTCGCGCCCCGCGCCGAGCTCGAACTGGCCACCGCCATACGCCGCGATGTCATTGTCCGCGCAGTGGTCGTAGGCCGCGAAGAGGCGCTCGACCGATCCGAAGCGTGAGGGCTTGATGTTCACGGTTCTCGGCTGCCAGTGCAGCGCGAGGATGTCCTCAACGGAGTGGATCGGTGCATCCCACGTCACGCGATCCGAGACCGGATCGAGAAGAGCAATCGTCTCAGGGGTCAATGCCGGATCCTCGAGCCAGGCGTCTGGGAGCCCATCGATCACGCGGCGGTAGAGCGCGGGATCTGCCGGGTTGTCCACTGCTGTACCTGTGTAGTAGCCCTTGAAGTCGACCGAGTCGACGCAGCCGAGTGATGCCAACTCGGAGACGAGCTCGGCCGTCCACGACGCCGTCGCATCGAGCTTGAACCGCAGAGTGGGGTACATGGCGAGCCATGCGCGCACGCGTTCCGTGCCAGCGGGTTCGCTCAGTCGCGTCGAGACAACGAATGTCACCGGCCGCGCCTCGCACGTCACAGCCTGCGCAAGGGAGATCCCCGCCTGCCGAAGTGCGAGGTCGAGCGCCGCCGACTCGAATGCCCAGCGGCGGTAGTCGAGATAGGCGTGCTGCTCGGGTTCGTGGTCGAAGAGCGGGAGTGTCCCGAGGTGCTCAGAGAACGTGTGCAGCGTCCAGCTCCCTGCCAAGGGAAGGTCCGGTCCTCGGCGTTGCAGCGCGTCGTGCTCGGCTCCGTCGTAGGTGACGTCCTCGCCCTCGCCGAACTCGCCGTCACCTCGGAGGCGAACGAAGGTCGCTTGCTTGCGAAAGCCGCTGGAGACCTCCTGCGCGAGACCGTCGAGCTCGTAGTCCGTGACCTGGAGTGGGAGCTCGCGGACGGAGGAGTAGAGGCTCATAGAGCTTCGTACGCCGAAGCGACGCTCCCGGCAAGACCTGCGTTGGCCACGATCAGATCACGGTTGACGCGGCGCGTCTCACCACCCGAGCGCTCGTGCAGCCGACCGAGGACAAACGGTGTCACCGCCTGGCCTCTGATTCCGCGTTGTACAGCCTCGGCAAGTGCCTCCTCGATGAGGTCAGTGGCATCGAGATTCTCGTCGGGTGGGCGACCCACGAGGACAGTATTGCCACCAAGTCGCCAGTGCGCATCCGCGATCTGCGCGACCTCGTCCGCGCTCTCGACGCGGGCCGAGACGGGAGGGCCTCCTTGCGAGGTGTAGAAGAGCGGCAGCGTGTCGACCCGGTAGCCGAGGACAGGCACTCCCAGTGTCTCGAGGAGCTCGGTGGTTGCGGGAACGTCGAGGAGCGACTTCACGCCGGAGGAGACAATGACCGCAGGGATCCGCGCGCAGGCGCCGAGGTCGGCGGAGACATCGGGTGGGGTTGGGAAGCCGCGGTGTACCCCACCGAGCCCTCCCGTACCCATGAACCTGATGCCGACTGCGGCGGCGGCGACCAGCGTGCCGCCTACCGTCGTCGCACCGACAGCGCCCTGGATTGCGCACACGGCCAGGTCGCGCGGGCCGAGCTTACGCGCGTCAGGTGTGAACCGCTCGAGCTCGGCGGCCGTGAGCCCAATCACGATGCGCCCGTCGAGCACACCGATCGTGGCCGGTACCGACCCAGCCGCGCGCACCGCCGCCTCGCTCGCTTGACCGACCTCGATTCCGACGGGCGCCGGAAAACCGTGAGCTACGAGAGTCGTCTCAAGCGCCACGACCGCCCGCTCCTCGGCGAGCGCAGCCGCCACTTCATCGCTGACCCGGATCAGGTGCTCCACCGTGGGAGCGTAGTGGATGACCCTCCCGCATTGGCAGTCCTTCGGCCACGGGCTTGGAGGGCCGACGCGTTGTCGCGCCGTCGCCTCGGGCGAGCGTGGGTGCACGGCCCCCACATGCCCCCGGGGGCGCATTTCGGCGTCCCTGAGTCCAAGGTACAGCAGCACCTGTCACAGGCGTGTGACGCCTTTGTGCCGAATGTGTGACCGGGGAGGGGTCGGCGGGTGGTCGGTTCTCGGTGAGAGATCGAGCCGCCTCAGCGAGGCATCGAGCCGACCTGTTGGACGCATCTCGCTGCAGCCTCAAGAGCAAGGTCGGGTCCACCGACGATCCAGCCAGCTGCGAGCGCATCGCCGGCCCCCGTCGTGTCGACGACCCTGCCGACCGGCAGTGCAGCTCGCCTGTCATCCCCAAACGAGCACCCAGCGGCGCCTCGCTTGAGAATCCACTCCGCGCCCGAGATCGGCCCGCCGACGATCTCGTCCTCTGCCTCGTTCGCGAAGACCACGTCAGGCGCGAGCTGCTCGAGGAGATCGCGGAAGCGTGCTGGTCCGGCATCGCGAATCACGCTCCACGACGACAGGTCGATGCTGACCCGCGCGCCGTGACCACGCGCCCGTTCCATGGCGGCGATCGCTGCCTCCCGGACCGGACTTGCGACGAGGGCGTACCCGGAGAGGTGTAGGTGGTCACAGTCGAGCGAGGTGTCATCGAGCTCATCCGGCCGGAGCTCAACAGCCACTCCGCGGTCTGGGCACATCGATCGCTCGCCGTCCGGCGCAACAAGCGACACGATGACGCCACTTCCTTCGGCGACCACCGGGCCGCGGAGCTCAACTCCGAGCGCAATCAGGCGGGCTGCTGCAAGTCGCCCCGCGTCATCGTCGGCCCGCTTCCCAAGCCAGGTGGCGTCGCCCCCAAGTGCCGCGACCCAGGCTGCAACGTTCGCCGCTTGCCCACCGGTCGTAAGCGTCGTAACCGCTGTTGCATCGGCACCCAGCGCCAGAGGCTGGCAGAGACGGACGACCACGTCGAGAACGAGATCGCCAAGCGAAACGACGCGCACGCGTCGCATTGAACATGATGCCGCGTTCCCGCCGGCGCGACGGGAGTGACCGACGTACCATCGGCTCATGGCGTTTCGGACGGTGCTCAGATGAGAGACGGGACAGAGGGTCGACGGCGTCGCGCAAAGTCGTTTGTGTTGGGTGGTCTTGTCGGCGCTTCGGCCGTTGCAGCGAGCGTTCGTCGGTCACGAGCGCGTCGGCGGCGGCGTCAACCGGTAGGGCTTGCGGCATTTGAGAGTGCCCCGTGCTACCTCGAGTCGGGCGAGCCGGAGCGCAAGGACGGCCCGTAACCACGGAGCGTTCGCGTTGCCCTTTCGATCGTCTGAAGATTGATATCGCTGTCGCCGATTCCAAGCGACTTGCCGACAAGGGTCGCCCGTGCCGCGTAGTAGAGGTAGGTCTCGGCTGTTCGGGTGGTCTCGCGCGTACGGATGACGAGGAACGGGCCAAAGGCCCGCGTCTCGAACGCTTCTGAGGGGGTAGGAGTGACAGCGTCGATCTCGAGTCGAGGGCTGACATTGTTTCGCTCACTTGCATCGAGGATCCAAACTCCTCGTCCAAGCGGGCTCTCGCGCTCGAGCAGACGGAGAGCGAGGGTTGCATCCGCGCGCGGGACGACCGTCTGGGGAAATGATCGATTCTGCTCCCAGGCACCAAGGTAGAGCGGCTCATAGCCAAACAACACATCCTCGGTCAGTGCGGTTCCTGCAAGCCAGCGCTCCGCTTCGGCCCGGGTCGCCTGGCGCTTGTCCGGCTCCCATTCGAACAGTGGGGCTGTCCGGTGCCACGCCCAGCCGAGCTCGGCGACGAGTAAGGCGGCGACGAGAATCGGCAGAACGCTCGGAAGGCGGCGTGTCACGCTCACCAAACCAGCGCCGACAGCCAGGGATAGGAGGGGAGCCGCAAAGATCAGATGACGCGACTCGGGTGCGGCGGCCCCGCCCAGCCGAGCGAGTAGAAACGCGGCAATCGGCGCGGCCACGATGCAGACGACGAGCCGCCGGCTTTCGCGCGGAAGAGCTCGAAGCCCGAGGCCAGCGAGCACCAGCACTCCGGCGGTCACCGGCCACCAGCCAGCGGTGGCATCACCGACTGCAGACCAGAGATAGTCGGCTACCGCGAGGGGGCCGCCAAGCTTCGCGCCACCCCCGCCAACCCCGACGTCGAAGCGCCCGGCGAGCACGAGGTCAGTGAGCCAGAAAGGGGTTCCCAGAACGAGCAGAGCGGCCCCCGCCATGCTCGCGTGGGCGAGGCGGTCGCGCCGCGACGAGAGGACGTAGAGCCCGTGTCCGGCCAGCACGAGAACGCCGTACGGATGGGCAGCAACTGCCGCAAGACCAGCGATGATCCAAAGCGCCCACGAGCGGCGATCGCTTCGGTCGAGCGCTCGAAGCAGCGCAAGCGTCGCGAGGAGTGAGATCGCCAGGAAGAGGCTGTACATCCGTCCGTAGATGCCGTGGAAGAGAAAGAGCCAACTCCCTGCGAAGAGCGCAGTCGCGACGAGCGCCTCGCGGCGGCCTGTGAGGCGCGCTCCCAGAATCGCAAGGAGGGGCAGGCTCGCGAGCGCGAAGAGCGCCGACATCAGTCGCAGACCGCCAAGACCGAAGCCGAGGTGGGCAACCACCCAGGCTACGAGGAAGTGCAACGGTGCACCTCCCCGTTCGCGCGTGACGTGTTCGACGACCCCGAGAAGGCTGTCGCGACCAACGAAGAGCGCTAGCGTCTCGTCTTCATGTGGCGGCCAGGCCATGAGCTGGTGCAACAGGAATGCGGCAGCTGTCGCCGTCACCACGGTCACCCCGGCGGCGTACCACGAGATCGCAAGCCGGCGTGGCCGGTCCCGTCCGTCGACCGTCTCACCGGCTCGCAGCTCGGTGACGGCATGGGATGCCTGTGGTACGGCGGGGTTGTCGGAAGAGATGATTGATCGGCGATCGGTGGGCATCCGAATGGCAGCCACGACACGACGCAGCGCGCCACGCTCGCCCGCGGAACGTACTGCACCCGGGACGACCCGCCGACGATCGCCACGTGGCTTCACCCCAATCACCGACCCATCATCTACATTGGCCAACCTATGCCGTTCTACGAGTACCGGTGCCCGAAGGGCCACACCTTTGAGGTGTTTCAGAAGATGACCGACGAACCGGTTGCTGTGTGCGAGACCTGCGGGGCTGCTCCGGTCGAGAAGATTTTGTTCCCGGTCGCGGTGCATTACAAGGGCTCGGGGTTCTACTCGACGGACTACGGACGCGCGGGCCGCAAGGGTGCAGCCAAGGACGGCGACGGCGGTGGCACGGGAGGCTCCGGAGACTCGTCCGACAAGAAGGAGTCAAAGTCAGAGACCCCGGCGGCGAAGACCGACCCGCCGAAGCCCAAGCCGTCGAGCGAGAGCTGATCCACGCAGTCGGCCACAAGCTGCTCGCGGTTCACTGCGTCTCGCCGACGCGGCAGCCGGGCGCGTACGGCAATCCCTTTGGTGGTGCGAGGGGAGATGAGCGGCCCGTGAACATCGCAACCGTTGCGACGTTGTCCTCCGATCCGAGAATGATCGACTCGCCGCCCACCGTCGCGGGGTCGCCGCCGAGACGGCAGTGAAGGGCCTTTGCCTTGTCCGCGCGGAAGTACGTCCAGCCAAGTTGGATGAGCTGACCCGCGCTCAGATCGGTCGATAGAGGAGCGACGAGATCGTCGCCGACAAAGGGCAGCCGAAGTGCGGTCCCAAACGCGGTCGCCTTGTCAAGGGCCGCTTGCACCACCTGCTGCTGTCGGCGTGTCCGATCGAAGTCGGTCTCGCTCGGGTTCAGTTCGTTGACGCGGATCCGCGAATAGATCAGCGCCCGACGTCCATCCATGTGCTGGGTCCCTTTCTCGAACCGCCAACCCGGCCACGCCTGGCAGAGCGCCGCGGTCTTGAAGGGGCAGTCGAACCGCTTCGACTGGATCGGGCGTGGGACGGTGATGTCCACGCCCCCGACTGCGTCGATGAGTTCGGCGAAACGCGCGAAGTCGACAAATACGACGTGATGGATGGGAAGCCCGGTCAGATCCGCGATGGTTCGAAGCGCGAGGGCCGGGCCGCCGATCTGAGACGCGGCGTTGATTTTCGCAAGGCCGTAGTCCGGGATATCAACCTGGAGATCCCGGGGAATCGAGAGGTAGGCCAATCGACCGCGTGACGGATCGGTGTGCATGAGCATGATCGAGTCCGAGCGGTTGGCGCCTTCGCGACCGGCGACGCCACCGTCGGTGCCGAGGATGAGGATTGTCGTCGGAACCGAGGTAAGAAGCCCGTCCTGGCGATCGAGTTGGCGGCGGACGCCCGCGGGAACGCGCTCGTTCGCCTCCGTCACACCACGCCCGACCGCCAGGTACGACGTGATTGCCCAGCTGACGCTCAGCACAAGCAGCAGTACGAAGCCGAGCGCGATCCATCGCTTCGTGCGACGTCGCCTATGCGGTCGTGACTGCGTCGCGGGCTTCCCCGGACCTCCGGGGGTTGCCCCTTGAGCCACGCGCTTCAGGGGAACGCGACCTGTTGCCCGCCCGCCCTTGTAGACGCGGTACGGCTTGCCGTCCGTGGCCATGAGGCCGGGTATGGTAGCCCGTCGTGGCTGCAGAAACCGTTGTCGGGGTAGACGTTGGAGGGACGAAGATCCTCGCAGGCATCGTTGCGCGCAACGGCGTGGTGGGACGAACCATCGAGGTTCCGACCCCAGCGGACGACGCTGCGGCGATCCTTTCGGAGATCGACAAACTCACGGGCGAGCTACTCAAGGACGGCGCGGCGGCGGTCGGTCTCGGGGTACCGATGAACCTCGATCCCGTCACCGGGGTGGCCTATAAGGCAACCAATCTCGCGCTTGAGAACGTTGATGTGGCTGGCCGGCTGCGCACCCGATTCGGCGTGCCGGTTGGTATCGAGAACGATGCGAACGCGGCAGCGCTGGCCGAGTGGAGACTCGGCGCCGGAGTGGGAGTGCGCACGCTCGTGCTCTTCACGCTCGGTACAGGCGTGGGTGGGGGAATCGTGCTCGACGGCAGGTTGTACCGCGGCTGGGCAGAGCTCGGGCACGTTGTCGTTGACGCCGACGGGGAGCCCTGTCAGGGGTCGTGTCATGGTCGGGGTCATCTTGAGTCGGTCGCTTCGGGACACGCTGCCGATCGTGCCGCGCGAAAGCTCTATGGCGACAGCTCCGATGCGCACCAACTGGTTGAGCGGGCACGGGCAGGCGACGCCGGCGCGGTTGCTGCGATCACCCGGATCGGACACTTTCTTGGTATCGCCGTTGGTTCGCTCGCAAACATCTTCGATCCCGAGCTCTTCATCGTTGGCGGTGGGTTCGGGGCGGCTGCAGGTGAGCTTCTGTTGGAGGCGGCTCAGGCGACCGGGCGGCGCGAGGCGATCACGCCCGCTGACGCGAGGCTCCGGGTTGTGCCGGCGATGCTTGGCGACGAGGCGAGCCTCGTGGGCGCCGCGCTCGTCGGGTTCGAGGCTCTCGACGGAGAGCGGTGAGTCGTGCCGCTGGCGGTCTGCGCGACGCCGATCGGCAACCTCGAGGACGTGACGCTCCGCGTGCTCGCAGAGCTACGCGCTGCCGATGTGGTTCTGTGCGAAGACACGCGCCGTACGTCGATCCTGCTCGGGCGCTACGAGATCCGCGCTCGGGCGCTTCTCAGTAACCATCTCCACAACGAGGAACGGCGGATCGCCGAGCTGGTACCCCGTCTCCTCGCAGGCGAACGCGTTGCGCTGGTCTCGGATGCGGGACTTCCAGGGGTCAACGACCCGGGGTCACGGCTTATTCGGGCCGCGCTCGATGTCGGCGTCGTGGTGACGGTCCTTCCCGGAGCGTCGGCGGTTGAGACTGCCCTTGTCGTGAGCGGGCTTGCCGGCGCCCAGTACCGATTCCTTGGCTACTTCCCCCGGCGCGAGCGGGAGCGCGCGAGCCTCTGGGAGGAGCTCGCCACCTGGCCGCACCCATCGGTGGGATTTGAGTCGCCGAAGCGTGTCTCCGCAACACTTGCGAGCCTTGCGCGGGTCGCGCCCGACCGCCCAGTGGCGGTGTGTCGCGAGCTCACGAAGGTGCACGAGGAGATCGCGAGAGGATCGGCTACTGAGCTTGCGGAGAGGTTTGTGCAACCGCCACGCGGAGAAGTCACAGTCGTCGTCGGCGCCGCGGAGAAGGCGGGCAGCGACGCCGCGCGCGAGCAGGCGCTCGAGGCCGTGACGCGTCTCGTAGCCTCGGGTGCAACGCGACGCACAGCCGCCGACGTCGTCTCTGGTCTCACCGGACAGTCCCGCAAGAAGCTGTACGACGCGTCGTTGTAGACGCCGCCAGATCCTTCGATCGAGGATTGTCTTGATTGACGACGTCCGGCACTCCCGCTACCCTTCCTTCATCGCGTTGCCCGTCGCGAGAACAGGAGGTGTATATGCGTCGCCTTTTGGCTCGCATCATCACGGTTCTTGTCATTGCGACGGCGAGCCTTGCGGTTCCCGCGGTCGCGTCAGCGTGGTCGTGGCCGGTCGACGGTGCCGTCCTGCGGCCGTTCGTGCTCGGTAGCGATCCGTACGCCGGTGGTCAGCATCGCGGCATCGACGTCGGGGGTGTCGAGGGTGAGGGGGTGCGCGCCCCGATTGCGGGGTCGGTGACCTTCGTCGGGACGGTGCCCACACACGGGCGCACGATCGCGATCCTCACCGAGGGTGGGCACTCCGTGACCCTCGCCCACCTCGGCTCGATCGAGGTCGCGAAAGGGCAGTCCATCAGTGAGGGGACGGTCATAGCGACGCTCGGTCGCAGTGGTACGCCGGAGCACGCACAGGCGTATCTCCATCTCGGCATCCGCGTCGCAACGCAGGATCATGGTTACCTCGATCCACTGGGCTTTCTTCCGCCTGTGGCGAGCGCTCCTCAACCGTCAAACGAGCCCGTAGTGACCCCTGTTTCGGCTCCCGCACCCGCTCCGGCTCCCGTGCCTCCGGCTGCGGCTCCGGTTCCCGATCCAACGCCGCCACCGGCTCCTGCGCCGCTTCCCGCTCCGGTGCCAGGGCCAGCTGCAGCTCCGGCACCCGTTCCCGTGCCAGGGCCTGCTGCGGTAGCGGCTCCTGCGCAGGCGGGAGGGCAGGCGGCTCCCAGCCAGTCACCGGCGGCGGAGTCCTCGTCGCAGCCCGGGACGACGGCAGCTCCCGCCCGTTCGGGTCAGCCCGTGCCTAGGGGGCCTGAGGCCTCGCACGTGATCGGGTCGGGTCGGGAGGCGGAGGCGACGACGCCGAGGACGGCACCTCCACGCGACCGACCCACGGTCGAGGGGCGGACACATCCGTCAGTAGCCATCGATGGCGTGCCCACGGCCACGGGATCGGTCGTCAACGCCATGCGCAGCGATCCCGATCGAGGTCGAGCTTCGGTTGGGCGCATCAATTCGCCGTCGCGCAACGCAATGACGGCGAGCG
>JANNQQ010000104.1:0-1725 GCA_031400835.1 Actinomycetes bacterium
CCCGCGAGGTGGTCGCCTTCCTCACCGACCACGACCGAGTGCGCCAGGTGCTCTATCCCGGCCTCCCCGATCATCCAGGACACGAGATCGCCGCGCGGCAGATGCGTGACTTCGGTGGGATGGTCTCCTTCCTCCTCGACACCGAGGAGGAGGCAGTCGACTTCGTCGCCCGAACGAAGGTGTTCACCCTTGCAGAGAGCCTTGGTGGCGTCGAGAGCCTGATCGAGCACCCAGCGCGCATGACGCACGCGTCGACCGCGGCCGGGCCGTTCGCCTCGCCGCGTGAGCTGGTGCGGCTCTCGGTCGGGATCGAGGCGGCGAGCGATCTGGTCGCTGATCTTGCGGCAGCGCTCGCGACGGTTCCGGCGCGGGTATGACCCGTTCGCATAGGTAGCGCCGTGGATCGCGGCACGATCGACCTCCACCACCGCGGTGAGGCTCGTTGTATCGCGGCGTACCTTCTCGACACCGAGGATGGCCCAGCGCTGTTCGACTGTGGGCCTGCGAGCTGCATCGCGACGCTGCGCGCTGCAATCCACGACCGAGGACTTGAAGTGGGAGATCTGCATCACCTGTTCCTCTCTCACATCCATCTCGACCATGCCGGCGCAGCGGGGGAGCTCGTCCGCGAGAACCCTCACCTGGTTGTCCACGTCTCCGAGGTCGGGGCACCGCACCTCCTCGACCCGTCACGACTTGAGGCAAGCGCGCGTCGCCTGTACGGCGAGCGGTTCGACGACCTCTGGGGGTCTCTGACGCCCGTGCCCGCGGAGAACCTCCTCATTGTCAGGTCCGATGTCGTGGGGCTTACGTGCTTCCCTACCCGTGGCCACGCCGAGCATCACGTCTCGTATCTGCACGAGGACGGGACGCTGTATGCAGGCGACGCCGCCGGCGTCCGCATCGCACCAGACTCATTCGTGTTCGCGCCATCGGCCCCACCTGAGATCGACCTTCAAGCGTGGGAGTCAACGATCGACGAGATCGAGATGCGCTCTCCTGCACGCCTTGCGCTCATTCACTTCGGCGTGTTCGACGACGTCGGCGCTCATCTCGAACGACTGCGCGCAACGATGCGACGCTGGGCGAGATGGGTCGCCGACGGGGCCGACGAAAGCGAGTTCGTGGATCGGGCGATAGCGGATCTGCGAGCAGGAGGCGCAGAGGTTGGCGCCTACCAACGCGCGGCGGCGCTCGGCGACAGCTACGCGGGACTCGAGCGGTACTGGCGCAAGCTGAGCACGACCCGTGATGCGTAGGACTCTCGCGCCGCTTCGCCACCGCGAGTTCCGCCTCCTCTTCCTGGGACGGCTGACATCGCTCTCGGGCAGCGCAATCGCTCCGATCGCGCTCGCCTTCGCAGTGCTCCACCTCACCCACTCGGCGACCGACCTCGGGCTGGTGCTTGCGGCCGGAGCGGTGCCACAGATCGTCCTGTTCCTCTTCGGCGGGGTCATCGCCGACCGGTTCCGGCGGAACCGGGTGATGGTCGTGACGGACGTCATCAGCGCTGCGGCCCAGCTTGCGGCGTGTGCGCTCGTGCTCAACGGTTCGGTCGAGATCTGGCACCTCGCGGTGCTAAACGCCATCAGGGGCGGATCGTCCGCCTTCTTCTTCCCGGCCGCGCAGGGCCTCACCCCGCAGACGGTGCCCGATGGTCAGCTGCAGGAGGCGAATGCACTGCTTCGGCTCACGTTCTCGGGAACGAACATCGTCGGCGCATCG
>JANNQQ010000105.1:0-2775 GCA_031400835.1 Actinomycetes bacterium
GCGTGAGCTCGAAGGTATTGCCCGTCGCCAAAGCGGTTCACGGGGCGTCTTCACCATCGACGAGCTCCTGGCGATCGGTGGCGAGCGGGGAGCACAAGCCATTGGACTGGATGCGTGGGCCGAGACCCACGTCGATCTCACGCACCCGTCGCTCGCCGGGGTCACCCAGGCCGATCTACGTTCCGCTCTCGTCGCTGGCTGTTCGGGAGATGCAGTTCTGGGAGCCGGCTAGCTTCTGCTCTGGCGGAACAGCCTTCGCCCACAGGCGCTGCGGGGTGCGTCACGGATTGCGGAGACGATCCACCCAGTAGCGCGTTCGATCGACGTACGCCCGCTCGGCCTCCGCTCCGGTGAGGCCCCACGCGCCCTCATACGAGCCGTACTCCTTCTTGACTCGAGCAGGCTCGATTTGTGTTCCTTCGTGCCATTCGTTATAGCTCGTGATGGTGATGACGTCCGCGCTCGCGCCGACCGCTGCGCGCCACATATGGTCGTACCGGTTTCCCTTGCGCCGATCAACGACCGTTGTCATCGGGGTCGCGCGCCGCGCGTCAAATCCCGGCCCGACGGAGGGTCCGCAGAGAAGCCGTAAACGGTGTGCCGAGGCACAGGTGCGCCGGAATGACTCGGCCCGGTACACCGCGATGTCGTAGGAGTACAGCCCCTGGAAGCCACCGGCTTGCGCCTTGCCGGGAAGCCACGTGTTCGCGAAGACGTGCGTATCCAGCTCGAGCCCGGAGAGCGCCTCTGCCCACGCTTCGTCGGCATCGTTGGTCGAGTCATAGACGTAGAACTCGCGGATCTTGAGCGACCGCAGCGAATCAATCGCGACCCTCACCGAGCCGGGCGTCCGTCCTCCCCACGGCTCGACGTGAACTGCGACCGCGAGCCCCATCTTGCGGGCTGCCTTTGCAACCGAGCGCAGTCGCTTGTCCTCGACCGAGCCGAGGCCCCACCAGGAGACGACGAGGGTGTCAACTCCCATTTCCGCGATCTCTCGCATGTGTGCGGCGAGGAGCCGGGGATCGGTCGATGAGTACGCCCCGCGCGCAGGATAGAAGTTCGCCGCAACGCTCAACGGTGGGTTCGCCCCTCGCTGGTTCCAGTGCTGCCAGCCCGCGTCATGCGCCGGCGTTCCATACCACGGGTAGTAGAAGATCGCGACCCGTGCCGGTCCCGCGGGTGCTCCATCTGCCAAGCCCGAAGTAGCCGCTAGCGCAGCAGCCGCAATCGCCACCAACATTGGTATGCCGCGCCGCATATCGCCGTCGGATCCTACGCCCGAACCCGGCCGTTGGCTATGCCAGTACGCCCGGTCAGCTCGTTTGGTCTCTTACGAAATCCTCACGAGGCCATCACATCCGGCGTCCAGCATGCGTCCAACTCGTCGACCTCGGAGGATTGATCGTGAACCGTCGCCTCGCACTTACCACGCTGTTCGCTGCCGGACTCTCGGTCATCCTCGCTGCGACGGCGTATGCCGTCGGTCTGAGCGGCACCCCGGCCGACCGCACCGCCACCACTCTTGCCGCGCTCAAAGGCGTGAACTTCGTCAACCAGTGTGGATTCAGCCATCGTGCGCCGGACGATCCGATTGTCGCGCCGGGTCTGCCAGGCGCCTCGCACGATCACAGCTTTGTCGGCGCGACGAGTACGAGCGCCAGCTCGACGCTCGAGTCGCTGCTCTCCTCGACGACGACGTGTACCCGGCCCGGCCACACTGCGGCGTACTGGATGCCCACGTTGCTGGTCAACGATGTCGCGGTCGCCCCACTCGGTGCGACGATCTACTACCGTCGCGAGACGCTGTCTCCGCTTGCGACCTTCCCGAGTGGCCTCCGAGTGATCGCCGGGGACGCGAAGGCCACCACCCCGCAGGGAAAGCGCACGACGTTCTGGAACTGTGGCGTCAACGGTGGGGTTCCGTCGCAGGCGTCGGTGCCCACGTGTCCCGACGGCCGTCAGCGGATGCTGCGCCTGCACGTGCGATTCCCGAGCTGCTGGGACGGGGTCAACCTCGACTCGACAACGCACAAGAGTCACCTGTCCTATCCGAAGGCGGGACGTTGCCCGTCTACCCATCCCGTGGCCGTTCCCGCGATCACACTGATCTACCGGTACCCGAAGCTGCCTTCCGGAACGGTGAAGCTCGCTTCGGGCGGCCAGTACTCGGCACACGCCGACTTCTTCTCGAGCTGGGACCCGCGAACGCTCGCCAGCCTGGTCGACGGCTGCCTCAATGCGTTGCGGCACTGCGGCAAGGGCGTGTAGCGGCGTCTCGATTTGGACGGGGTGGCGTGACGGGCGCCTGCTCGTAATGTGTGGTGCGTGGAGCTCGACGCCCTCAAGGCCAGCCTCGACGATGCCACGGCCGCCCTGGCCGAGATCACCGCGGCTCAGGATCCTCTCGCCGCGGCGTACGAACGCAACGAAGCGCTCAGGCGGCTCGTGTACTTCAGCCGCGAGGGGTTCTTTCCGCCGAGTCTCAGTGAAATAGCGCGATCGATGGCCGACCTGATCGAGACCACAGCACCTGGCCGTCTCGCGTGCATCTCGTGCGGTGAGCGGGGATCGGGAACCACAGGCTGGCACGGCCTCCTCGTCGAGGATGAGGACGGCGCGCACGAGACCATCGTCTTCTGTACACCCTGCGGGGAACGCGAGTCGCGCCAGACGTAGAAAGGCCTGCAAAGCAGGCCTTTCGATCGGGGCGCCGAGATTCGAACTCGGGACCTCTAGTCCCCCAGACTAGCGCGCTAACCAGGCTGCGCCACG
>JANNQQ010000106.1:0-6117 GCA_031400835.1 Actinomycetes bacterium
GGCATCCGAGAAAAGAGGCGTGCGACGCACGACCTCAAATCCGGCCGCGGCGCGGATCTCCGCGGCCATCAACAGCGGCCCGCTGCGGTAGAACAACTCGCCGCCACGAGGGGACCACACCGGCTCCGCGCCGCCGTCGCGCGACACCTGGTAGCGCCCCTCCATGCCCGGAAACGACCGAACGTAGACCTCGTCGCGGCCTGATTCGTCGGACACGTACGCAAGCCACCGGCCGTCAGGCGAAAGCGCGGGTGCCACTTCGTTGGCAGGCGTCGCGAGGAGGGGTTTCAAGGGCGAAAGGGAGTCGAGCGATGCCAGCCACACATCTCGTCGGCCGAGGCCACCGACCGTGCGCACCAGGATCGATCGGTCATTCGGGGCAAAAAGCACCTCCCAGATCTCCAGCGTGGGCAGGGCCAACAAGGAATCCGCTTGCGCGTTGCCGTCCAGGTTGATGAAGCGGGCATCCACCCGACGGCCGATCTGTCGGGTATACGCAACGCGGTGCCCATCCATGCTCCACACTGGCCGGCTTGCCGCACTGTCGAACGAAAGGCGGGTCAAGGTCCCCTGCGTTCGGTCCAACAGCCAGATGCTGTTATCCAGTCTCACGGCGAGGCGCCGACCGTCGGGTGACAGCTTCGGATCCCCGAAATCCCCGAGCCTCGCATGGAGTCGCTCGAATTTTCCGGATCGGTCTACCAGAACAAGCGCCTGCGACCCGATGCCAGGAATGACCATGGTACCATTTCGCGACAGAGCCATTGCCGCTCCACCAATTTCGACGCGAACCTGCTCATCGATCGCCACCGACTCTCCCACAACAGCGAGAGACCTCAAGTCGAAGGGCACAGCCCGAAGGCGTCCCTCTGAGCTTACGTACACGACATGACCAGTCGCGACATACCGCGGGTCGCTCCCAAGGATGTCCAGCGACTTGACGGCCCGGGTCCGCGGGTCAATCACCATCAGCCTGCTCGTGGCCTCACGTCGAATTCCAAAGAGGACTCCCCGGTCGCCGGGGAGGCCATGCGGAAAGTCCAACCGCTCGCCAGAAGCACTCCCGAGCAACCTGGTCACCTGCCCGTTGGGCGCACATTGGTGGAGGCCAGTGCCATCCGCGAAGACGATCATGGCGCTCTCCAGCCACGTCGCGGCGGTGAGCCCACCGGACTCGCAAACGGTCTCCGCTGCTCCACCTGCCACCGCGACTTTCACCAAACGCGTCCCCAGGGAGAACCCTACCGAGCGGCCGTCCGGGGAGAAGAACGGCCGAGATCCGTTCTCGCTTCCGGGAATGGGGCTTGGATTTGGCTTGTCCATCTCGCGCAGGAAAAGCCGTCGTTCAGATTTCGAGTCCCGGCCATTGTAAACCAGCATGGTACCGTCTGGCGAAAGCACTGGACTCGAGACGAGATCGCTCGCCCACGCCGCGCTGTCGGGAAACACGATGTTGAGGCGGTACACAGGCTCCGGCAGAGATTTGGGCTTCGGCCGCAACTGCTGAAATGAGATGACACCGAGGGCGGCGGCCAGAAGGGCCCAGGGGAGCCATGCGACCACAGGCCGCCTCACCACCTTTGAGTGAGAGGCAACGGTGGCAGAAGTGAATGACGGATTCCCCAGAGCCGCCGCAAACTCCGCCGCAGTGCGGAAGCGATCCGCCGGCAGCTTCTGCAGCGCCTGGAGCACGGCGGCGTCGACGTGTTGCGGAATCGTCTTCCGCTCGGCGGTCAGTGACGCCGGCTCTCCGGTCATCACCCTCGCCACGATCGCCTGGGGCGTGGGACCCGTGAACGGGGGCTCCCCGATGAGCAGCTCGTACAACACGCAGCCGAGGGCATACACATCGCTCCGGGCCGTGATCTCCCGGTCCCCCATCGCTTGTTCCGGACTCATGTACTGCGGCGTGCCGAGCGACATCCCGGTTTCGGTCATCCGGCTGCCACCGGCCTTGGTTGCCGCGAGCGCGATCCCGAAGTCGGCCACCAAGGCGCGGCCATCCTGCAAGAGGATGTTTTCGGGTTTGATGTCCCGATGGATAACGCCGTGACGGTGGGCGTAGTCGAGCGCTCCCGCCACTTCGACGGCCAGCCGTACCGCCTCGCCGACCGGGAGCTGTTTGTCGCGCGTAAGCCGATCTCGCAGTGACTCGCCCTCGACGAAAGGCATGACATACCACAACTGATGCTGATCCGCCCCAGAGTCGATCAGGCCAAGGATATGGGGGTGCTGTAGACTGGCGGTGGTTTTGATTTCCTGCAGGAATCGCTCGGCACCGATGACGGCCGCCAACTCGGGCCGAAGGACCTTCACGGCGACTTTGCGGTCGTGTTTGAGGTCCTCGGCCAAGTACACCGTGGCCATCCCGCCCGCACCAAGTTCGCGCTCGATCGTGTAGCGATCCGCGAGGGCCGTCGCGAGTCGGGCTTGGGAGTCGGTCATGGCGTCGGCTGAAGATCGGGCGCCCCGCGTCGGAATGCCAGGGGGCAACCGGGATAGGCTCGGCACCAAGACCGTCGCGCGGTCAGGGGGCCGCGGGCAGCACGCCGTTGACGATCAGGTCGAGGCCGTTCAGAGACAGCTGGCCCGCCGCCTCCCCGGCGCCGCGCCACTCGGTGGTGACCACCACCACCATCGCCCTGGCCGGCACCACAAAAATGAATTGCCCCCCGAATCCCCAGGCGAAGAACCCGGCACCGTGCGGAGTCCGGGCCACCCACCAGGGGTAGCCGTACTGGGACAGGGCCGCGTTCGACCAGGTCCCAAACGACTGGGCCACCGCCGCTTTCCGCGAACACCCGGACCGGACCGGTCGACCCACCCGCCAGCCAGAGCGCCGGGAGGGACTGGGACAGCGGTGCCTCGAGCGTGGGGACGATGCCCCGGTGGGCCGCGGCGCCAATCAGGGTCGAGAGCACGCTTTTGGTGACCGACCGGACGTCGTTCAAGCTGTCGCGATGGTTGCTGTTGAAGTACTCCTCGACCACCAGGGTTCCGTTGCGGACCACCAGCAAGCTCTGGATCCGAGGAAGGGTCTTGGCTTTCGAGATGGCTGAGCGGATCTTGGCGGCGTCGAGGCCTTCGGCCGCGGGGGTGGAGACCGGCCACTCGGCGGCGACCTCGACCATTGAGCAGTAGAGGCGGTTGAACGCTTCGGGGCGCGTCGCCATCGCCTCGGAGAGGAGGGCACCGCCCTCGACCAGCTCACGAACATCGACAATCACCGATCCGAGCGCATCGTCGTCGGTCTGCTGCTCAAGAATCACGAGCGCGCTAACGACCGAGAGTCCTGCCTCGATCATCGTCGCAAACTGCCGTGAGAAGACCTGGAGCGACTTCGGCTTCGGCGCCTTCACCCGGTTGAACAACCCACCTGAGCTCGATTCCTTGCCGGCCGACCCAACGCGACGCTCCTCGACCCACTGGGCCAACAATCCGTCGCCGCGCAATGCGTCTCGCGCGGATGACAGATCAGTGGCCTGAACCTCACCCGTAAGGGTGTTGCCTTGGGCGTTGATGGCGGAGTACGCGAACGATGGCATCGGACTGGTCTCCTATCGACGGCGAATAGCGGTTCGCAACACTCAGGGAGTGACAGCGGTCGCAGGTGAAGTTTCGACTGCGGCGCCTGCATCGGAGGTGAAGCTCTCGGTCGCCTCGGGCTCAGCGCCGGTGTAGAGCAGGGTGATGACGTAGCGTGCGCCTGTTGCGTTGTCAACGAGCGTGAGCGACTTGCCGAGCTTTATCGTCGCGGCTTTCCCGTTCGAAAGCTTGCCTCCTGCGATCCCGATTTTGACCTGCCCTTTCCCGATCGAGACGACAACGAACATCGGCTCGCTTGTGGGGAACTCGGTTTTCGCTTGGACACCCTCCGACTCACCGTTCACCGAAAGGGTTGCGAAGGCGTAGATGACCTTTGGTGCGGCGATGCCGCCCACGACCTTGCCACCGGCGCCGACATCTGCGCCCTTGGCGGGTGTGCTTGGCGCCGAAGCCGCCTTTTCGGTCTCTGACTTTTCAACGATCTTCTGCACGAAGGGATCCTTGGCCTCAAACAAGCTGAACGACACGAGTTGGGCGGTGGTCGCCTTCGGGCGCGAGCCGGCGGCGGCAGCAGCAAGGTTCGGAGGAGCAGCCACGGGTGCAACCGGGATTGCTTCGCCGCCGGCGGCCACTGTCGCTGGATCCGGAGTTGCTGCGGGCGTCGCTGCTGGGTCAGTTGCTGTCGCAGCCGTTGCGGGCGGCGCAGCCTCTTTCCCACCCATGAGCTTCGGGAGCTGCCAGACGAGAAGTCCTACGAACACCACGCTCAAGGCGATGAGAATCTTCTTCTGCTTCGCTTCCTTGGCGGCTTGGGCATCTGCTCTGTTGACGGCCATCAGGGTGTCTCTCCTGCTGCGACCGTCCCCGTTGAGGACGGAGTGGTGGGCGTGGTTGCGTTCGGGTCAACAATCGGCACAGTTGGGACGAACGAGTGCGCGTTGATCGTCACCGTTGCCTTGACCATTGGGAACGAGAGCTCATCTGGCGATCCAAGCTCGATCTGCGAGATCGAGTAGGTCCGGCCGCGGGCATCGAGAAGGCCATCGCGGACGCGAACGAGCTCTCTGAGGTCACCGAGGAACCTCGAGACCGATCCGAACCGTCCCTGGACGGTGACCGTGACCGGCTGGGCCAGCGAACCGACGCCTACGATGGCTGCGGTCGGCGCGATCGAGCGGAACGCAAGCTTGTTCGCGGCCGCGAGCCGGTTAATGTCGAGGATGATCGCAGGCATGTCGCTTGCGTCTGGCAGCGCCTTCGTCAGGCGGAAGAGATCGCTGGCACGAACTCTGATCGCCGTCGACGGTTGCGCGAGCGCGGCCTTCTTTTGCGCCAACTCGCTCTGCTTCAAGGTGATGCTTGAATCAAGCAACACCACCTTCTCGCGTTTCGGCGACAGCAACAGGAACCATGAGGCTGCGAGCACGAGCACGATCGCTCCCGCCACGCCGCCGATGAGCAGCTTCGGGTCAGTCTTGAGCCGGCTCATTGCGCGCCTCCTGTCGATGCAATGTTGGCGTTGATGGTGAACGACACCGCCTCACGCTTGCCGATCTTGGTCTTCGTGCTTGTTCCGAGCACGACGCCCGAGAGGCTCGGCAAGGCGTTGAGTCGTGCCAACAACAGAGCGACATCGGGCAGGCTGTAGGTGTAGCCCTCGAACAAGACTCCTGTCGGGGAAGCCGCAACCGGGGTACCCGGGATTGGAGCGGCTGCAATCGGGACGGCGAGCGGAGAAATCGTGGGTGCCGTCGCGGAGAAGTGCGTCAGCCACACGTTCGCTGGAAGCACGCGCGAGAGATCACCGAGGACACGGTCCCAGGCGAGTCGGCCGCCGAGAACCGTCGCAAGTGCGGCTGCGCGTTGCTGCTGGGCAATCTCGAGCGTTGGGTCAATGTCGGGTTTGATCGGATCGGGCAATGTGTCGATCTGAGCCTGAACCGTCTCAAGCTGGCCCTGGCGATCCGAGACATCCGCGCTGGCGTTCATGAACATGACGCCGACCGCGATGATCGGGATGACCGCCGCTACCGGAAGGGCAACGTTGAGCAGCCGCGGCTTCTTCGCGCCGACATTGCGAAGCTCCTGCGGCAAGAGGTTGACGCTTCGCAGCGCCTCGTCCTCGATCGCGAGCCCAATCGGCACTGCGAGCGATCCGATTGCTGCGGACAGCTCAGGCGTGATCGGCACCATCGGCAGTACCCGCTGGAGCGGATCGCCAACGCGGACTGCCACCCCAATCATCTGATGAAGCGCGTCGGCCAGTCCCTCGAGGTGTGAGGTTCCGCCCGTGATCACGATCTCACCGATGCCGAGCGACTCGGTCTGCGCCTGGTAGAACTGCAGTGAGCTTACGAGCTCGCGTGCGAATGGCGTCAGGCGCCCTCGAATTGCGTCGAGAGCACGTGCCGCTTGCTCTGGCGGAAGCGACGATGTCGACCCCGCGAGCGAGAGGGCCTGGAGGACAGCGCCAGCCTCGGGCTCGGTGATCTCGAGCTCCTGCGCGATTGCGTGCTGTAGAGATGACCCGCCCCAATCGAAGACGCGGGTGAACTCACAGGTACCGCCACC